>CALHPT010000027.1 GCA_938036405.1 uncultured Tannerella sp. | reverse complement strand
TGAGATCCGAACTTTTATGCCCAAATACGGATGCATCAACGAACGTCGGAACCAGCTCCACGAAGTGATCCGGCTGTCGGGTATGAATCTCATCATCGACGACACCGATCATCCGCTTATCATCAAAGTAGCCTCCATTCAAATGGCCCGGATGCAGGTTTACTTCATAGATAACGAAGACTTCTTTCACCGAAAAGCCACACTCACCGACGAATCGGGCAACGGATTCCCCGACAACGACGAGCGCACCATCTTCTTCGTCCGCGGCGTCTTCGAGACGGTCCGTAAGCTCCGCTGGATGCCCGACATCATCCACTGCCACGGCTGGTTCTCCGCCCTGGCTCCCCTCTATCTCAAGCGTAAATATTTCGACGATCCTTGCTTTGCCCGGTCGAAAGTCGTTTACTCCCTCTACGACCAATCTTTCCAGCCCGAGCTCGACAGCCGCATCGCTCAGAGACTTAAACAGGACGGCGCTACGGAGCGCGACCTGAAGCTCTTCGAAGGCTTCGACTACATGGGCCTCTCCAAACTTGCCATCAAGCATGCCGACGGCATCATCCAAGGCAGCCCCACGATCAACGGCGAGCTTGAGGAGTTCATCACCCAAAGCAAGAAGAAACTCCTTCCCTACCAAGGCCCAGAGGAATACCTCGAAGCCTACGATGAGTTTTACCAGACTATCCTGAAAAAGAAATGAGAAGTTACCTCCGGATTTTGGCCGCCCTACTCTCTGTGGGGTGGCTTTCCTTTTGCCCTGCCTGTAGCGACGACCTGACCCAGGTAGGCTCCTCCACGCTGCCCGACGGCGACCGCAGCACGGTCTACAGCGACACCTTCCAAATGACCGCGGCCACCATCCGCGCAGACTCGGTCTACCTCCGATCCTCTTACGGGTTCCTCGGCAACTTGGACGACCCCGCCTTCGGGCAGATCAAGTACGACTACCTCTGTCAGTTCTATTGCGCGCAGGGGTTCCGATTCCCCCACACGCCGCACAACGGCCGCATCGACTCCGTTGTCCTCCGCATCCACTTCTACAACTGGACGGGTGACGCCAGCGTCTCCATGCGTGCCCGCGTCTACGCCCTCAACCGTGAGCCCGTGAGATCGCCCTACGGACGACTCAATCCGGAGGATTACGCCGACATGCAGACGCCCCTCGGGACGCGCGTCTATCGCCTCACCGACTTCGCCTCTGTCCGTAACGACACGACCCTCCGTGAGATATACAACGCCTCTACGCGCACCTATGGAGAAGTCAAAGTGGCAGGCCGAAGCATGAACATCACCCTACCCACATCGCTCGGACAGTCCTTCTACGACGAGACCGTGACCCGGCCGGCCAGCTTCGCCACCCAAGAGGCATTCAACCGCTTCTTCCCCGGCCTTTACATCACGACCGACTACGGCACCGGATCCATGATCGAAGTGGCCGACACACGCATGCTCATCTATTATCGCCGACCCAAGAGCGCCAAGAACGATACGCTCGTGCGCGACTCCGTCACCTTCCGCTATACCCGCGAGGTGATCCAGTACAACCACATCCGCACCGCCGACGACAACAGCCTGCTCAAGCCATCGGCCGACAGCTTCGCCTACGTCAAGACGCCGTCCGGCATCTGTCCGCGCATCGTTATCCCCGCCGCCGAGATCGCCCGCACGACCTCGGGCCGTGTGCTCAATGCCGCCAGCCTCTCGCTGCGCTTCATGCCGCAGGATACGTGGAACGACGCCCTCGTGCCGCCGCCCTTCCTGCTGCTGCTGCCGGAGGATTCCGCGCGCGCCTTCTTCGACAATCGCTTGCTCGACAACGGCCTCCTCTACATACGCTCCACGAACGAGAGCGGGAACGTCGACGTCGGTTTTGACGCCACCACGCGCAACTACCGCTTCGCTAACGTCGCTCCGCTCATTCAGACGCATATCCGGAACAACCCCAACGCCGACCTTCGCCTGCTGGCCATCCCCGTCGCTCGCCTCTACTCCGTGACTACAGATCGTAATGGCGTCACGACGAGACACACGACGGCCATCATCCCCTACCTCTACCCCAGTGGCGTTCGCCTGCGTGTCGATCCGGCGAGCATGAAGCTCGTCCTGCTCTCGGGTAAGCACGGCACAGGATTGCGCTGATCTGCGCCGCCTCGGGGTGGTCGATCCCTCTTAAGAAGCCTCATCGGAACAACCCCACCGATGAGGCTCTTTTCATGCCTCTGATGGTTGATCCAAATACATGTGCGCCCCTTCCGAGGCGTCGGAAATCTTGAAACAACCTGTTTGAGCCTTTCCGACGCGTCGGAAACCTTGAAACAACTTGTTTGAGCCTTTCCGAGGCCTCGGAAACCTCCAGCGGCGTGTTTTGACACTTTCCGAGGCCTCGGAGCGTCCTTAGACGCCCCCGGCCAAACTTCGCCGGGGCCCGCAGGCCCCCTCGGCAGAGACTTCATCTCATCTAACCCTTATTTATATGAAAGAGAAAAGCAAACTCCGGCCGGAGTTCCGGCCCAAACTCCTCGCCGCGCTCCGGACCTATTCGAAGGAGCGCTTCGCCGGCGACCTCATGGCCGGCATCATCGTCGGCATCGTGGCCCTACCGCTGGCCATCGCCTTCGGTATCGCCTCCGGAGTCAGCCCGGAGAAAGGACTCATCACGGCCATCATCGGCGGCTTCATCGTCTCCATGCTTGGCGGCAGCTCGGTGCAGATCGGCGGGCCCACGGGCGCCTTCATCGTCATCGTCTACGGCATCATCCAAAACTTCGGCATCGAAGGCCTCACCATCGCCACGCTGCTGGCCGGCGTCCTACTGCTGCTCATGGGTCTGATGCGCCTCGGGACGGTCATCAAGTTCATCCCTTACCCCATCATCGTCGGCTTCACAAGCGGCATCGCCCTGACCATTTTCACCACGCAGATCAAGGACCTGCTCGGGCTGACGATCGATCACATGCCGGGCGACTTCCTCTCCAAATGGGTGGTGTACGCCGAAAGCATCACGACCATCTCGTGGCCAGCCGTCGTGGTGGGCCTCGTGAGCATCGCCCTGATCGTGCTTACGCCGCGTGTCTCGAAGCGTGTGCCGGGTTCGCTGGCGGCCATCGTGGTGATGACCATCGTGGCTTACATCCTGCGCGAACATTTCGGCCTGACGGGTCTCGAGACGATCGGCGACCGCTTCCAGATCAACGCCTCCCTACCCACGCCGACGCGCATCGCCATCAATCCGGAGACGATCAACCTGCTTCTGCCCTCGGCCTTCACCATCGCCATGCTCGGCGCCATTGAGTCGCTGCTCTCGGCCACCGTGGCCGACGGTGTGACGGGCGATAGGCACGACTCGAACACGGAGCTGATGGCCCAGGGCGCGGCCAACATCATCGTGCCCCTCTTCGGCGGCATCCCCGTCACCGGCGCCATCGCCCGCACGATGACGAACATCAATAACGGCGGTCGCACGCCCGTGGCCGGGCTCGTCCATGCCATTGTGCTACTGCTCATCCTGCTTTTCCTTGGCCCCCTGACGCGCCACATCCCGATGGCCTGCCTGGCCGGTGTGCTCGTCGTCGTGTCCTACAACATGAGCGAGTGGCGCACCTTCCGCTCGTTGCTGAAGAACCCTCGGAGCGACGTTGCCGTGCTACTCTCCACCTTCTTCCTGACCGTCATTTTCGACCTCACCATCGCCATCGAGATCGGCCTGCTGCTGGCCATGGTGCTCTTCATGCGACGCATCTCCGAGACCACACGCGTCTCCGTCACCACGGACCACATCGACCTCTCTGACGAGGGCGAAATCCACCACGACGACGAGCACCTCGACGTGCCTCGTGGCGTAGAGGTCTACGAGATCGACGGCCCCTTCTTCTTCGGCATCGCCAACAAGTTCGACGAGTGCATGAAGCAAGTCGCCGGTGGCAAGCCCGCCATTCGCATCATCCGTATGCGTAAGGTGCCCTTCATGGACTCCACCGGCCTGCACAACCTAGAGAGCCTCTGCCGACTCTCCCGCCGCGAAGGCATCACTGTCGTCCTCTCCGGCGTCAACGACAACGTCCGCGCCATGCTCCTCCGCAGCCGCATGGACACTCAGCTCGGAGCCGACAACATCTGCAGCAACATCCAAGAAGCCCTCACCCGATCCAGAGCGCTGCTGGAGGGAAAGGAATAGTCAAACACGTGCCTATCCGTCCGGCGAGAGAGGTCTCTCTATCTTGAAACGCAAAAAGCCCCACCGAACACATCCGATCGGCGGGGCTTTCTTTTTCGTGTACACACGAGCTATCGTGCGACCGCGTGCGTGGGGTTATTTCACCTCCCAGGTGTCGCCAGAGAGCAACATGTCGCGCAGGGAGACTCTTCAGTTTATGGGCTTGGTATATTTTTGCGGCCATGTTATTCCCGGTTACTCTACAATACAACGGCTTTATCTCATTGAACAAGGCGCCTTATTCCAAGATTAAGGTGCTGGGCTGCGGAGTATTTATCTTGAATAACAGAATT
>CALHPT010000026.1 GCA_938036405.1 uncultured Tannerella sp. | reverse complement strand
CATAGCTCGCGAGGTAGAGCACGAAAACGACGGCGAGGACGACGAAGAAGCGCCGAGTGAAAAACATAACGCGGGCTTATTTGGGCACTTCCACTTGTTCGATCAGCCGACCGACGACCTTCATGGGGGTGTGTCCCTCCATTTCAGCCTCGGCGGTGAGGGTGAGGCGATGCTGGAGGACAGGGGTAGCGATATGCTTGACGTCTTCGGGGGTAATAAAGTCGCGGCCTTGCAGCAGCGCGAAGGCTTTGGCAGCCTGCAAAAGGGCGACAGAGGCGCGTGGGGAGGCGCCAAGGTAAACGGTACGGGCGGCGCGGGTGCGGGAGACGATCAGGGCGATGTATCGCAGCAGGGCGGGATCCACGTAGACGTAGCCGACATACTCAATGAGTTGGAGCAGCTCGTCTTTGGTGATGACGGGCTGAATAGACTCCAAGCTGGTCAGGCGGCGGTTGGCATGATGGCGCTCCAGGATACTCACTTCCTCATCGAGGGTCGGATATTGCATGGTGATCTTCATCAGGAAGCGGTCGAGCTGGGCTTCGGGGAGCTTGTAGGTTCCTTCATGCTCGACGGGATTCTGGGTAGCCATGATGGTGTAAAGAGGACTCATGGGATAGGTGGTTCCGTCGATCGTGGCCTGCCTTTCCTCCATCACTTCGAAGAGGGCGGCCTGCGTTTTAGCGGGGGCACGGTTGATCTCGTCGGCCAGGACAATGTCGGCAAAGACAGGTCCGCGATGAAAGTCAAATTCGCTCGTCTTCATGTTAAAGACCGACGTGCCCAACACATCCGAGGGCATAAGGTCCGGAGTGAACTGAATGCGGGAGAAGTCGGCGTCGATCAGAGCGGAAAGCAGTCGAGCTGTGAGCGTTTTGGCTACGCCGGGCACTCCCTCGATGAGTATGTGTCCACGGGCAAGGATAGCGGCAAGCATGAGATCAGCTACGCGCTCTTGTCCGACTACGACGTCGGAAATGGCAGCACGTATGCGGTTGATTTTCTCTGTGAAATCGGTCAGGTCAAGGGATGCAGTTCTTTGTTCCATTGGGATGATGAGTAGTTACGAGGTTTGAGGGTATGGTTAGGGGTAGGCGCACCTTCGGGCGACCTATTTGAGTTTACGTTTCCAGTGATTGATGCCATCTATGGCACGGCGCATATCAGCTTCGGAGACGCGTGTGCCATCGCTAAGGAGATGCTTGAGTCGGACGAAGTCAGCCGTCACTTCTTCGACGGGCAATCCGGTGCGAGCGGCCAGTCTTTCGGCAACCTCCTTTGGATCGGCCTCGGCTTCGAGGTCTGCGGCGTAGCGCCGGCGCAGTTCGGTGCAGAAGTAGAGATACTTTCTGCGGAGCAAATCCTGATAGTCGCGCTTCTGATAGAAAAGGTTGCCGATGAGACGCGTAAAGCGGAGCATCTCGTTGGCCGGGGGGGTGACTACGGGAATGGGGCGCTGTTTGCGCTGCGCAGCGTTCGCCATCAGCAGGAGGACGAGCAGGAGAAGGCTGTAAAAGGCTGCCTTGAGCGCGGGACTATCGAAGATGGCCTTCAGCAAGCTCGGGCTGGCGGCGCTATGGCTCTCCTCAAGCCGCACGATCGGGTAGTTATCGGGGAAGTAGAGGAGGCGGTAGATGTACGAGGCAT
>CALHPT010000025.1 GCA_938036405.1 uncultured Tannerella sp. | reverse complement strand
CGATGACGAGCGCGTTGTGGTGTGTCACGAAAGGGCGGGCGGCGGCGCCACCGGGGATAGACTGCAGGATGGGCGTCTCGACCTCAAGGTATCCGCGAGCGTTGAAGAACTCGCGCATGGAGGCGTAGACTTTGCTGCGCTTGATGAAGATCTGCTTCACGTCGGTATTGACCACGAGGTCGACGTAACGCTGGCGATAGCGCTGCTCGGGGTCGGTGAAGCCGTCGTAGACTACGCCGTCTTTCTCCTTGACCACGGGCAGCGGTCGGAGCGATTTAGAGAGTACGGTCAGCTCTTGCGCATGGACGGAGATCTCGCCCATCTGCGTACGGAAAACGAAGCCGCGGATGCCGACGAAGTCGCCGATGTCAAGCAGCTTTTTGAATACGGTGTTGTATAGTTCCGTGTCGGATGGATCGGGGCAGATGTCGTCGCGGGTGACGTAGACTTGGATGCGGCCGGTGGAGTCTTGTAGTTCCATGAAGGAGGCCTTGCCCATGATTCGTCGGCTCATGATGCGGCCGGCAATAGAGACGGTGCGCGGCTCGGCGTCGTCCTTGAATTGGGTCTTGATTTCGTCGGCGTAGCCGTCCACGGGATACTCCGCAGCGGGGTACGGATCGATGTGCATTTCGCGCAACCGGTCGAGGCTGCCACGCCGGATGATTTCTTGTTCGCTTAACTCTAATACGTTCATTCTTTACTTATAGGTGATGGTTTATCTGCGGGCAAAAGTAGGAATATGCCTGTGTAGCCATTTTCCACCGTTTCACCGCAGCGCCCGCAGTTCGCGCAGGGCTCGATTGACAAAGGGGTGTTCGGGTTCGATAGAGCGCCAGAAGCAAAGCTCGCCAATGAGCCGCTTCACATACGCCGGGTCGCTTGAATGGATGCGCTCACGGTGCTCCGTAACACCGTATTTGAGCACAAAATGGACGTTCTTACGGATCTCGCGCTTGCGTTCGCGAGGAAGGGTCAGCTTTTCGCCCGAACCGATGGAAAGTCCCGTGACGATGCGCCGTGAACTGGCCATGAGGCGTGTCTTTTTCGCGTTCAATTTGAAGCCATCGCCCGCCGCAATCTGCTTGATGTCGGCCACCAACTCATTGCGGTTGAAACTGTCGCCAGAGAAGGTCAGATCGTCTGCGTAGCGCGTGTACGTCAGTCCGCGGCGGAGTGATAGGGCGGTCAGTTGCTCGTCCATTGGGGCGGCCACGAGATTGCTCAGCGCCGGACTGGTCGGTGCACCCTGCGGCAATCGGTTGCGGTGGGTGCAGAGGTCGACAAGCACTTTAGTCATGGGGGCGTCGAAGCCCATGCCCCGAAATACGCGACGGACGGCGGGCCGTCGGATAGTGCCGAAGAAGTTGTGGAGGTCGGTCTTCAGTGCACGGCGCCGACCGAGATGCGGGCGGGCGTTGTCGGCAATGGATAGGCCGCGGCGGAAACCGGTAGCGGCCGTGTGGACGGACTGTGGGGCGAGTAGCCGGTCGAGGATGGCGCGTTGGATCGCCTTCAGGCGGGGATTGGGCGCCTCAATGTTGCGGTATCCGCCGCGCCGCTTGGCCATCCAAAAGGTGGTGTAGCCCGCCCATCGGATGTCGCGCAGGACGTCGCGCAACTCGCTTTCCGTGGTGCCTAATCGAGCAGCACAGCGCGCGATGGCGTCGGCGCCGTAGATGGCGTCCATCTGGTCGTGGTCAGCGGGAGATTGGTTGGGGGAGGGTTGCTGCCGTGTGTCCGGTGCGGAGCCAGATAGTTTGCGTCGCTCGCGATGCTTCTCGCGGAGGGTGAGCACGAGCATGAGTATGCCGAAGAGGACGGCCAATGTGGTCAGAAGGGTGGTGGTCATGGGGAATAATAAATAAAAGAACGCGCGGCGGGGGGAGCTTTAAGTCTTCACTTATGGTGCGTATGAGCATCATGCCGCACCATATCTATAAAACCAAACTGTTCCGATTGAAAGGAGGCGACTACACCTCCGTGCTTTGCTGAAGCTCTTTGCTCCCGTCCGTCCGCGCGCTTATATGGATATATGATAGATCCGACTCGGGGGATTTCAATCACTTATCATCACTGCTATTCTCAAGCAAAAGTAATCTTTTGGGGGCATACTTGGGGGTGCGCCGAAAAAACATAGAGCCCCATTAGGGGTTGTCTTTAGCCATCACTACCAGTTCTTCGCCGGATATTGCCCTACGACTCACCGGAGGCGGCATCTCTATGAATCTGCGGGGGGCGATTCCTTCTCCTCGACGGCCGCTTCGAAAAGCATAAGAAGCGCCATATTGACAGCCCGACTAATGTTCTGATCACGGATGGCCCCAAAATGATACGCTTTGGAGACGACTCTGGACGGCGTAGCGACGGCTATCCATACCGTTCCGACGGGTGCTTCCGGTGTGCCGCCGGTCGGTCCGGCAAAGCCCGACGTAGCCACGGCCAAATCGCATCCCAATGCCTCACGTGCACCACGTGCCATCTGCTCAACGACGGGCTGGCTGACGGCACCCATACGCTCCAAGTCGTCAGAGGAGACGCCCAGCGTGCGGCGCTTTATCTCGTCGGTGTAAGAGACGATGCCGCCTAAAAAGTATTCCGAACTGCCGGCCACGGACGTGATCGCAGATGCTACGGCGCCCCCAGTGCAGCTCTCGGCTGTGCCAACAGTCAGTCCCAAGGCCTGCAAACGGTGACCCAAAATGGCTTCAATCGGGGCATCCTCCTCGGCTATGATATGCTCTTTCAAGATTTCACGTAGGCGGGAACGTAGTGCGTCGGCCACACATTCGGCCACCTTCTGCGGCGAACAGTAGGCTGAGAGTCGGAGGCGGACAAGCCCTGGCTGAGGCAGATAGGCCAGCCGGACTTCATCGGGCAAACTGCGCTCAAAGTCGGCTAATTTCATGGCCAGTGCAGACTCTGCATACCCCGAGACCCAACAAGTGCGATGCGCAATGCCCGCTTTGCGCGCATAATACTCCTGAAGTCGGGGGATCACTCGGTTCGTCATCAGCCACTTCATCTCCATCGGCACGCCGGGCATGGAGATCACCATGCACGCCCGGCGTTCGAACCAGGTGCAGGGGGCTGTGCCGACCTCATTGAGGATCACTGTAGCGGCATCGGGTACCATCGCTTGCTCGCGCGTCAGGTCGTTCATTTCTATACCGCGCTGATCGAACAGCTGTTTGATGTTTTCGTACACCTCTTCGGAGAAGTGCTTAGGTGTATCGAAGTGTCGGCAGAGGGCATTGAGGGTCACATCGTCCTTCGTGGGGCCCAATCCGCCAGTGATAAGCACTACGTCTACGCGTTGCTCGGCCTCTCTGAGTGCGCGTAGGATCTCTCGCTCCTCATCGCCGACGGTCTGCTTGCGCAGTACGCGAAAGCCGTAGTAGTCTAACGTTTGGCTTATCCAAGCGGAGTTGGTATCGGTCACTTGTCCGATCAGCAATTCATCGCCGATCGTTATAATTTCCGCGGTCATACTGTATCTAAATCTTTCTTTTTCAGCCCATCTATGCCTCCATAGTCTGGCTCGTATTGTTTATTTCGTTCTCCTCCTGAGGTGTCGCGTCTGCTAAGTCAAGCACATTGGGCCATTCCGTAGGCAGCTGGTCATCCTCTAATGCGTTTACATCTGGCATCTTGGAGGTATTTTTTACACGTTTAGGTTCATCGTTGTGGATTATAGTCCTCGTT
>CALHPT010000024.1 GCA_938036405.1 uncultured Tannerella sp. | reverse complement strand
CTCCACCGTGCAGTACCCCCTCGCCACGCCCTGCGGACCCGCCCAAGCCGGCCCCGACGTCACGCTCAACATTAGCGTCGCCGGCCCTCCGACCTTCATCCCGCAAAGCATCCAATACGTCTCCAGCACATCGTCGACCACACCGGTCTCCATCGAAAATATCCCGATGGACGGTTCGACGCCGGTGTATGTCAAAGCCGAGTTTAAGAACAGCCCGACGGCCACAGCCAGCAGTGTCAAGCTCCAATTAGTTCAAGGGATGTTCTCTATCATCGATACAGCGAATATGTATATCCAGGTAGACAATGGCCCTGTAACTAAAGTGTACGGAAGCAGCGTTTTCGCGAAAGTCCCCGTGCAATCGAATCAATCATGGGGCTATGTGAAAGATGCGTTCAAGACGAGGCTCAATCGAATTTGGCTGAATACACCCGTAACCGTCCCCCCGGGGAGTACCCTGAAATTCTATTACGCCACCATCAACGGCGATATACACGATAACGGGAAGAAGGATGTCTTCCATCCTCAAGATTGGGTTCATATTAATTACTCTCTTGTTCAACTGGATGAGGCGACAGGCTTTTGCAACAACACGAATAAAACATCCGTACAACTACAGACGCCGAAGTTGAATTACACGCATTATCAAGAGAAGCCCTCCCTTGTCACCTTCAAAGATCAGGAGACGAAAACCGCGAAAGTCAAAGTGAATCCCGGATCGTTCAAGCAGACACCGGCCGTCTTCACCGCAAAAGCTCCGTCGTGGTTGACGATTACCGACATCAAGCTGGTTCCCCCAGGCGCCGCGTTCCCGGCAGGCGTGACCGTATCTTATACCACCGTCGGCCCGAATGAACGATCGGCAAGGATTGTGTCGACGGGTAGCGTGGCACTGCTTAATGGCTGCCATCTGCAAGTCACGTACAAAGCCCCGGTGTGCGGGGCAACGAATCTGAACGACACCATCTGGTACACGGCCAAACAGGAATGGTCGGGCGGGCATATCAATAACATATCGCAGGTGTCGCAACCCGTGCAATTCAATTGCGTTGTCGATGGTGTGGGGCTGGATACGTTCTACGTCCACCGGGGCACTCGGGGCTATCCGGACATCAACAATGACGGCAATCCGGAAAGCACCTCGCTGGCGCACGACTCCCTCATCACGCATACGCAATATATCCCCGGCGACACGGGTTACTTCTATTGGAAAGGGAAAATCGGTCCATCCGGCAACTATAAATACCTCGATATACCGCTCGAAGCAGCCAAAACCCTTGGGCGCGGCTTCTTCACCATGGGAGAAGGAGCGTTTGCTATCGATCTGAGTCCTGCCAGCGGCAGGAAGGTGCTCCTCAACGGCGCTGCGGCCTCTAACACGACGATTACCTACCATCAAAAAGACGATGCGAATGGATATATCCGGATTCATAAATCAGACGGATTCCCAAACAATGGAATCATTGAGGTCAAAGTGCCGTTCGCGATGACCGGAAAAGTCCGTTACGAAGCTGTCGGAAACATCACAAGCGGCTTCTACGTCAGCCAAAACGCGATTCCCGATCCGTACGATCCTGCCTCTGCCCCCTTGAAAGTGGGCGGCGATGTAAGGGAAATCCGGGTTACGATTTTGGAGCTTTACCCTGTTGTGTACGCTGGCCCCACTGCGGCGTTTAAGTTTACTACTCGAGCTCCCAAACCCAATACACAATTGGCCACCGCAACACTCTATGAAAGCTATATCCCCTCCAGTCCCGTATCGTTTGACAAAGAGGCACGCTTCCTCGCTTATCCGAAAAGGATCACAATAGAGCTGCCTGCAGGATACAGCTTGGATGATTCGCTGGATATCTACCGCTATCACCCAACGACAGGTGATGTCAAAAAGATAAATACCCCGGAAAGCAAGGTGACCAACCCTGACGGCACGACGAAGATCACGTGGAATCTTACCGATCTATACCAAACCACGAACATCGCCGGCTCGTTGGCCGCTGGAAAATGGCGTCTGCCCGACGAAAATTGGCGAGGCGTAATTCCCAAAGGCACCCTGAGGGTAGACCCTACAATGACGGGCTTCAAAGACACCTCGAAAATGTTTGTCTATTGCGAATATTGGGATCCTAACACAGGCCAAGCCTATAAGGATCCATACACGGGTATTGCTTTGGTTCGCAAAAACGAAAACAGACTGATCTACAACTTCGACGTCAAGCTGGATGTCACGCCTCCGGAAGTTATTTCCTATGCTCCCACTGTGGTGGGCCCACAGGTAACGCTCCAAAACAATAGCCCTTCCCCCCTACGCGACGTGTACTACTTCTTCGACGGCCCGATCAAAAACGTCACCATGAAGCAAGTCGTCGGCGGCACCACGACTTACACGCACGCCTCGACCACCCCAAACAAATACGGATGCTGGGTCAAGGTGGCCGACCTGCCAGCCAACACCCGCCACACGTATGAGTTGCAATACACCGACACGGCGCCGCAATGCAGCGGTCACACGGTTAAGGTATACGTCGGTTCGGGCTACTCCGGCACTTGGACGCCCAACACCGCGCAGGCTTTTAATCCGCAAACCGAGCCACAGTTCGTGGAGCAGACCCTCTTCAAAATCAAGCCTTCTACCACGGCGCAGATAGCCGGCGAGCTCCTGCTGTTCAACCCCGCCAAGCCCGACACCATCCCCGAGGGATCCACCAATCCGGCACAGACCTACACCCTCCGCGCATCGCTCAGCTCGGCCGGTTCCGAGGGCATGGTACGCCAGCCGGAGCTCCAGCTGACCGTCCCCGTGGGGCAGATCTACGTCCCCGGCAGCGCACGCATGGAGTATCCCATCGGCACCTTCACGCCCCTGCCCGCAGGATCGGCCCTTGAGGCTGCCCTGGCCCCGCTCGCCATCGCCGCCGACTCGCCCCAGGTGCGCTCCGTCCGCCTCAAGTGGAGCGATACGGGCATCCCCCAGCTCGGCACGGACTTCATCCTGCCCGGCTATCGTAGCAACCGCACCGACGCCGACTCCGTCTACTTGCAGGCGCGCCTACACCTGAAGTTCCGCGCCATGTGTAACACGCCCTTCCGAGGCATTCAATACGCCGGAAAGGTCTACGCTGAAAATATCTGTAACGCCGCAGCTACGGACAACGGAAACGACGCTACGGCATTCATGATCTATCCCGATGTGGCTTATGATTACCTCTTCAGCGACATCGATATACAAACCACTTCACAGTCCTATGCTTACAATGAAGGTTGGCGCCGCGATACGATCGTACTGAACTTCCGACGCATCCTCGGCACCACCACCAATATGAAGTCGACGGACTACTTGGAAGTGCTCCTTCCCCCACAAATGAATATCGATGGTAACAACGTTAAGTACTTCGGTTCCGGTGCGCTGGCATCCCTCAACGCTCGTCCGGCAGACACCGTGATAGAGAACACGCGTACCGTCACCTTCCGCCGATTGAAGTTGCCCTTCCCTACTGCGCAGTACAACGCAGCGACGCCTGTTAAAGGTGTGGGCGCGCTCGTAGAGTGTCGCATTCCTGTCATCTACACGCCAGAGGGACAAACTCGTGCAGCTAATCCTGTTGACTCTGTTCGGGCCACCGTATGGAGTGAACTCCACTTTGGTAACTGCAATCCTGTGCCTACCGATTTTGGCAGCGGCAAACGCAAAGTGGGCCTCTTCACAGCCATAGCCAATCCCCACATCGCGTGGATTGGTGACACGGCGCGCTTTCAGATCACTTCACACGGTTTTGATGGTCAGTGGTACAAGACGAAGACCGGCGGTACAGCGGCCTCATCCAGCAACCCATGGGTGAACATTCCTTTAGATACGTCTATGGTGGGTGACACCGTCTTCTACTTCACACCCTCTATCAACGGCAACTCATTCGGCAATGTGCGCCTTCCTTACTATGTACGGATCTGGCTCCGCCCATGGTTCATCCGCAACCTGCCTCACTTGGTCTATGTCTGCGGTGCATCCGACACACTCCACGTGAAAGCAGGTGGTATGGATGTGCGTTACCAGTGGTTCCAAGATGGCAATCCTATCATGGGTGCCACGGGCACTACGCTGGTCGTGACCAGTCCAGGTCTCTACCACGTCATGGTTCGCGACTCTGTCACGCCGCCCAACATCATCTATTCTGACACGACAGATGTAGTTTTCCGCGAGTATCCTGTCATCACCAAAGACTTGGAAGATATCGTGGACTGCGACAACCTCTATCGACCGCTGGCTGTCCGTCACACGGGCCGCTTCATGCGCTATCAGTGGTATCGCAACGGTCTTCCCATCCCCGGTGCCACAGACTCTGTCTATCGCGCATCGGCCTACGATTCGTCGAGTTTCTATCGGGTTAAAGTGATGAATCCATGCGGAGACAGCGTAATGAGCAGCCGATGCTACGTAGACTTCTGTGAACTCAAATGGGGCGAGATCGTGCGGACGGTCGAGCTGTTTGCTCCAGCCACGGTGGAGACACAACCCGCCGGAAAGCGTCACCAGTTGACCAGCCGCTACGATTTCAACTTCACTCTGCGCGCCCTTGGTGGACAGTCGCTCCGCTACGTGACCATCACGGCCGATCATCCGGCTTGGACGGAGAATGGCGGCGGCATCGAGCGTAGTATGATCTCCGACAGTCTGATGACGGTGCGTGTTCGCCGGGTGAATAAGAACCTGCGGATCTACGTCAATGGGGTCACCCCGCTGACAAACCAGACAGTGGATCCTTCCATACGTCGCGTTTGGACGTTTAGCGGTCGCCTGTACATCCATGTCGACCGTCCGCAGTCGGTACGCCTATACACCGTCATGGGACATCTCTACCGCGAACAGTCGTTGCCCGCTGGCCAAACGGTCATCGACCGATTGCCATCTGGTTTTTACATCGTCCGCTTTGCCGACGGTATGGCAGAGAAGGTGAGGGTAGAATGATAAACGACAAAAGGAACGTCCTCCAGCGCTCAGACGCTTATGTTGTCATCCGAGGTGCTATTCCGCGGCTTCGACTGGCGTTTGAGCGCTAGAATCATTGATTTCGCGGGTTAGGAAGGCGCCCTCGCCTAAGCCGTTCTGTAATAGATCGTGGACAATAAATTCCAAACAGCATCTCTCTGAGAAGCTGAATGATCAGCCCAAGGACTTTATCCCCTTTCCTTACGTTGAATTCACGTTAAACACGTTCCGAACGTGATTTATGGTCAACCAGAAATGGTTTGCGAATCATTTCCATGGTGTGCAGTGCCTTGTGTGATGCATTTGCTTGACGGATGAACACCTCGTCGATTGAAGTCGACGGCAGGGGATAATAGGCCTCCTGCTACAGAGATTTCATTATCGCCGCCAGAAACCGGGTAGTAGAGGGGTGAGGACGGTGAAGATCTCCAGTCGGCCGACAATCATGAGGAAGGAGAGAACCCACTTGTTGAAGGCCGAAATGGAGGAGAAATTACCCGTCGAAAAGTTGCCAATACCGGGGCCGGCGTTGCTGACGGAGGTGGCAGCCAAGCCGAGAGACTCGTCGAGTGGCACGCCTTCGAGCGTGAGCAGGGTGCTGCCGAAGAGGATGAGGCCGACATAGACGATGGCGAAGGTGGCCACGCGCTGCACGACATGCTCTGGGACGATTTGCCCGCCGGCGCGCAGCGGGATGACGGCTTGAGGGTGCGTGTGTCGCTTGAACTCGTTGAGCATGTTCTTGACGAGGATCATAAAGCGCCCCATCTTGAATCCGCCGCTGGTGGAGCCGGCGCACCCGGCCATGATGATGAGGAAGAGGGCGATGACGGCAAAGAAGGAACCCCAACGGGCGAAATCGACGGTGAGGAAACCGGTGTTAGAAATGAGCGAAGTGACGTGGAAGAGGGCGTGGCGGAAGGCTAACTCGGGATCAGTCTCGTTGTGGCGCATCAGGATCCAGACGGTGGTGGCAAGTGTGGCAAGGCCGATAACGGTGTAGAACCAACGGAACTCGTGATCGCGCTGCAGGGGGCGGTAGTGGCCGCGCAGGGCGAAGTAGAGGAGGGTGAAGTTGGTAGCGCCAACGAACATGCCGAGGATGATGACGTACTCGGTGTAGGCGGAGTGCCAGTAGGCGATGCCGTCGTTTTTGGTGGAATAGCCGCCGGTGGCCACAGTGGTCATGGCGTGATTGATGGCGTCGAAAAGGTCCATAGGGCCTGCCCAAAGAAGGAGGAAGAAGGTCAGGGTGATGAGCAGATAGAGGCCGAAAATGCGCTTGGCGACCTCGGTGATGCGCGGGCGGAAACGATCGTGGGTGATGCCGGGCGTCTCGGCGTCGAAGAGTTGGGAGGCGGCACCGCCGAACATGGGTAGCAGGGCGACGGTGAAGACGATCATCCCGATGCCGCCTTGCCACTGGGTGAGGCTGCGCCAAAAAAGCAGTCCGTGGGGCAGGCGCTCAATGTCGCTCAAGATGGTGGCGCCGGTGGTGGTGAAGCCGGAGATAGTCTCGAAATAGGCGTCGGTGACGTTGGGGATGTAGCCGCTGATGAGGTAAGGCAGCATGCCGAAGAGGGAGAGCATGATCCACGTCAGGGTGACGCAGATCATGCCTTCGCGGCGGCCGGAGCGGTACTCGTCGGCGTGGCGGCCGGCGATGTACATGGCGAGCCCGACGGCGAACATGATGGCGCACGATAGAGCCAGGGCAAAGACGTCGGTGTCGTGAAACCAAAGGGCTATGCACAGGGCGGAGAGCATGAAGAGGCTCTCGAGCATGTGCATCGTGCCGAGAAACTTGATGATGAAACGGACGTTGAGTTGAAAAACCATGAGGAGGAAACAAAAACGAAAAACTAAAAACGAAGAACTGCCGGGCTATCCTTTTTCGGGGGGGAGAAGAAAAGGCTAAAAACAGCGTGCGTCAGGCAAGTGCTCGGCCATTTTTCGCTTTTAGCTTTTCAGTTGAAGTAATCTTTGAGTTTACGCATGGCCGAGTCGAAGCAGAAGACCATGACATGATCATTGGCACGGATTTGAGTGTCGCCTTCCACCATCATGGGGATGCCGTTGCGGATGAGTCCACCAAGGGTCATGTCCTTAGGCAGACGCATGTCCTTGATGGGCTTGCGGGTGATTTTCGATCCGGGTTTGGCTACGAGTTCGGCCACGTCGGCACGGGCGAAGGCGAGACACTTGACGTTGGTCACATCGGCGTCGAGGAGGAACTGATAGATGTGTCCGGCGGCGATCAGCTTCTTATTGATCACTGTGCCGATGTCCACCTTGGCCGCTAGCGAGATGTAGTCGAGGTTCTCTACCTGTGCGATGGTCTTGAATACGCCGTAGCGTTTCGCTGCGAGACAGGCTAGGATGTTCGTGCCCGCGTTTTCCGTCAAGGCCACGAAGGCTTGCGCGTTGTGAATGCCCTCCTGCACAAGTAGGTCTGTATCGCGACCATCACCGTTGATGACGAGTACGTTTTTGGGCAGCTTCTCGCCGATCCGCACACACTTCTCGCGGTCGGCTTCGATGATGGTGATGTGGATGTTGTCAGGCAGAAAGTGCGCCGTCTTGATAGCGATGCGTCCGCCGCCCATGATGATGATCTTCTTCACCTCCGGATTCTGCTTACCAGTCTTGATGCGTACATCCTCGATGTGTTCGCGGGTGGTGGTGACAAAGACGATGTCGCCAGACTCGATGTGGTCCATACCGCGAGGGATGATCATTTCGCCGTCATTGCGCTGTATGGCTACGATGTGGTAGCACTTCTTGTCGTGCTGCATCAGCTCTATCAGCGAGCGGTTGATGATTGGCGCATCGTCGCGCACCTTAATGCCGAGCAGGATGAGTCCGCCGCCGAAGAGCTCCCAGTGCTGCCGTGTCCAGGGCCGACGGATGGCAGCGACGATCTCTTTGGCCGCCAACATCTCGGGACATATCATGGAGTTGACACCGATCTTCTGAAAGAGCTCGTTATTGCGCGGCAGGAGGTATTCGTAGTTATTGATGCGGGCGAATGTCTTGCGTGCGCCGAGGTTGCTGGCCAGCATGCAGGCCGTGATGTTGGTCGACTCCTCCGTGGTGACGCTGACGAAGAGGTGGGCGTCACGGATGTCTGCATTCTCCAGATCGTGAAGCGAGGTAGGATTACCAACGATGGGCAGGATCTCCATGCCGGTCTTGGCGAAGGCCAGATTATCCTCATCGGGGTCAAGGAGGATGATGTCGTGGCGTTCGCGCGAAAGCATTTTCGCGAGGTGACGGCCTACCTCACCGGCGCCTGCAATGACGACTTTCATACCTGTCCCCCTTTCTGTCCGGCGAGTGAACGGATGGCCTCGAGGATGTGTGGGGCGTCCATGCCGCAGAGGTTGTAGAGGTCGGCTATGCTGCCATGCTCGATGAAGCGGTCGGGAATACCGATACGTTGCACACGGGGTGTATAGCCGTGCTCCAACATGAACTCCATCACGGCGGTGCCGAGTCCGCCGACGATGGTGCCATTCTCCACGGTGATGACGTGCGTGTGATTGCGGCCGATCTCGTGAAGCAAATCCTCGTCGATAGGTTTGAGGTAGATCATGTCGTAGTGCGCGGCGGAGATACCATCCTCGGCGGCGGCTTCGATGGCCTGACGCGCCACGTTGCCGATGGGGCCGATTGTGACGACAGCCATGTCCGTCCCTTCGCGCAGTCGACGGCCACGCCCAACGGGCAACAGCTCCATCTCGTTCTGCCAATCACGCAGCTCGCCTTTGCCGCGCGGATAGCGGATGACGAAGGGGCCACGGTCGGTCTTGTAAGCCGTGAACATGAGGTTGCGGAGGTCGATCTCGTTGAGAGGGGAGGAGATGATCACGTTCGGGATGGGGCGGAGGTAAGCCAAGTCAAAGGCGCCGTGGTGCGTGGCGCCATCCTCGCCCACGAGGCCTGCGCGGTCGAGGCAGAGCACGACGTGCAGCCGGAGTATGGCGGCGTCGTGGATCACCTGATCATAGGCGCGCTGTAGGAAGGAGGAGTAGATGTTGCAGAAGGGGATCATGCCCTCCTTGGCCATGCCCGCGGAGAAGGTCACGGCGTGGCCCTCGGCAATGCCGACGTCGAAGGCGCGATCGGGGAAGGCTTTCATCATGTACGTCATCGAGCAACCCGTGGGCATGGCCGGGGTGACACCCGTGATGCGCCGATCCTTCTCGGCCAGCTCCACGAGTGTATGGCCGAAGACGTCCTGATAGAGCTGCGGCTCGTTCGTCCGTTCGGGCAGGAGGCGCTGGCCGGTATCCTTATTGAAGCGCCCGGGCGCGTGCCAGACGGTGGCCGACTGCTCTGCGGGTTTGTAGCCCTTGCCTTTCTTCGTTTTGATGTGGAGCAGCTTGGGGCCCTTCATTTCCTTGATGTCGCCCAGCTTCTTGACCAGATCGCCCACGTCGTGGCCGTCGATAGGCCCGAAGTAGCGGATGCTGAAGCCCTCAAAGAGGTTGTGCTGGCGGTTGATGAGGGCCTTGAGGCTGTTGTTGAAGCGTAGGATGTTCTCGCGCCGATCTTCGGAGATGAGATTCAGCTTGAGGAGCTTTTGGTAGACCTCGTAGCGGATGTGGTTGTAGGTCTGACTGGTGGTGATGTCGACGAGGTAGCGGTTCATGCCGCCCACGTTGCGGTCGATCGACATGTCGTTATCGTTAAGCACGATCAGCAGGTTGTTGGGGTCGATGGAGGCGTTGTTAATGCCCTCGAAGGCCAGTCCGCCGGTCATGGCGCCGTCGCCGATGACGGCCACGACGTGTCGCCCCCCCTCGCCGGCTATCTCAAAGGCGGTGGACATGCCCAGAGCGGCAGAGATGGAGTTCGAGGCGTGCCCGGCGATGAAGGTATCGTAGGCGCTCTCTTCGGGGTGGGGGAATCCGCCGATGCCCCCGAACTGGCGGAGGGTGTGGAAGGCCTCGCGTCGGCCGGTGAGTATCTTGTGACTATAGGCCTGATGCCCGACGTCCCAGACGATGCGGTCGTCGGGTGTGTCGAAGACGTAATGCAGGGCCACGGTCAGCTCCACGGCGCCGAGGCTGGCACCGAGATGTCCGGGTCGCTCTGAGAGCACGTCGATGATGTATTTCCTCAGCTCATCGCATACGGCGGGGAGCTTATCGACGGCGAGTTTCCGCAAATCAGCCGGACTATCTATCCGGCTCAAGAGATGATATAGGTTGCTATCAGCCATTCCTGTATTCCTTACTGTTTGTTTTTATAGGGCAAAGGTAGCACCGGAAGTAAGGGCGGCAAGGGAGGTGTACTCCCAGCCTTGCCGGTAGGCCATCGAGGGTCATTTCGGTACTCGCACGGCATGCAAGAGGCAAAATGAGGGTCATTTCGGTACTCGCACGGCATGCAAGAGGCAAAATGAGGGTCATTTCGGTACTCGCACGGCATGCAAGAGGCAAAATGAGGGTCATTTCG
>CALHPT010000023.1 GCA_938036405.1 uncultured Tannerella sp. | reverse complement strand
CGATTTCCTCAGGCTTTTGGCTGAAAAAGTTTTTTTCGAGCGATTTCCTCAGGCTTTCGGCCGAAAAAGTTTTTTTCGAGCGATTTCCTCAGGCTTTCGGCCCAAAAGTTTCGAGCGATTTCCTCAGGCAATCGCAAAAAGTCCTGCCGGCAGAGAGGGGGAGACCCTTTCCGCGGGCAGGACTTTTCGTTTTTCTGGATGGGATCTTCTTTTCTTCCCTTGACGGAAGAAAAGGCCCCTGCCGGGGCAAGGAAGTTCGGCCAAGTACGCCGGCCAACTTAGCCGGATACCTGTTGCCGTTGGGTCATGGTTGCCATTGACAATTACGTCACAGGTAGGCAGCCATCTGCTGCTGCACGGCGCGGGCTTCGCGAGCGGCGGCCGTGGCGAAGGCCTCGGTGCGGTCGGCATAGAGGATGGCGCGCGAGGAGTTGACGATCAGTCCGCAGTCGGCGTTCATGCCATAGCGACAGACCTCGTCGAGCGATCCGCCTTGTGCACCCACGCCGGGCACGAGCAGGAAGTGGCGCGGGGCGATGCGGCGGATGTCCTCAAACATACGTCCCTGCGTGGCTCCGACGACGTACATCATCCGCTCGTCGTCGGCCCACTCTTGCGACTGCCTGAGGACGCGCTCAAAGAGTCGCTCGCCGTCGGCCGAAGCCGTGAGCTGGAAGTTGGCCGAGCCCTTGTTTGACGTCAGGGCGAGCAGCACGACCCACTTGCCGTCGTAGCCGAGGAAGGGCGTAACGCTGTCTTCGCCCATATAGGGCGCGACGGTGAGGGCGTCCACGTCGGTCTCCTCAAAGAAGGTGCGGGCGTAGAGCGCCGATGTGTTGCCGATATCGCCGCGTTTGGCGTCGGCGATGAGGAACGTGTCCGGGTGATGCTCGCGGAGGTAGCGGACGGTCTTCTCGAAGGCCAACCAGCCGCGTGCGCCGGCGCACTCGTAGAAGGCGAGGTTGGGTTTATACGCGATGGTGTATTCGGCCGTAGCGTCGATGATGGCGCGGTTGAAAGCGAAGATCGGGTCTTCGTCATTCAACAAATGCGGCGGAATCTTCTTCAGATCCGTGTCAAGCCCGACGCAGAGGAAGGATTTCTTGCGGCGGATGTTCTGGATGAGTTCGTTCTTATTCATGTGGCTATGTCGTTTTGAATTTTCTCGGGGGAGATGGATTGTCTTTCGAGGCTTCGGCCAAGTTGGCCGGCAGCCCTGCTGCCTTGATCTTCTTTTGCTTCTTTTCTTCCATCAAGGGAAGAAAAGAAGATCCCTTCATTTCTCCTTTTCTTGTCTTGACACAAGAAAAGGAGGCGAAAAGAAAGTCAAGGCCTCTGCCGAGGCCAGGGAAGCTTGGCCGGGTACTCGCCATTTTTCGTTTTTCCCTTTTCGTTTTTAGCTCTCAAAGCTCGCTCTCCTTGATACGTTCAGCATTTTCAGCGATCGTGAGGCGGTCGATGCAGTCCTGTATGTCGCCGTTCATGAAGGCGGGGAGGTTGTAGATGGTGTAATTGATGCGGTGGTCAGTGATGCGACCTTGGGGAAAGTTATAGGTGCGGATCTTGGCCGAACGGTCTCCGGTGGAGACCATGGTCTTGCGACGCGAGGCGATGTCGTCCATGTATTTACTGTGCTCGCGGTCGTAGATGAAAGAGCGGAGGCGCGAGAGGGCGCGCTCCTTGTTCTTCGGCTGGTCGCGCGTCTCGGTACACTCGATGCGGATCTCTTCCGCCTCGCCCGTGACGGGGTTGCGCCACGTATAGTTCAGCCTGACGCCCGACTCCACCTTGTTCACGTTCTGTCCGCCCGCGCCACTGCTGCGGAAGGTGTCCCAACGGATCTCGCCCTCGTTGATCTCTACGTCGAACTCGTCGGCCTCGGGCAAGACGGCCACGGTGGCCGCCGACGTGTGGACGCGTCCCTGCGTCTCGGTCTGCGGCACACGCTGCACGCGGTGCACGCCCGACTCGTATTTGAGCGTGCCGTACACGTTGTCGCCCGTGACGGTGAAGATGATCTCCTTAAATCCGCCCGAGGTACCCTCGCTGACGCTCGACACGGCCACCCCCCAGCCCTTCACCTCGCAGTATTTGGCGTACATCCGATAGAGGTCACCGGCAAAGAGCGCGGCCTCGTCGCCGCCCGTGCCGCCGCGAATCTCGACGATGGCGTTCTTAGCGTCCTCCGGATCGGCGGGAACGAGCATGAGCTTGATCTGCTCCTCCAGGTCAGGCAGACGCGCCTCGCCGGCCGCGATCTCTTCGCGGGCCATCTCCTTGAGGTCTGGATCATCGTCGTTCATGACGATGTTTCGCGCCTCGTCGAGGTTGGCCAACAGTTGCTCGTAGTCGCGTTTTGCGGCCAAGAGCTCCTCGAGGCCTTTGTATTCTTTAGTCAGCCGCACGAAGCGGTTGCGATCAGCGATGACCTCGGGGTCAGTGATCAGCGTGGACACTTCCTCGAAACGAGCCGTAAGGCCGTCGAGCTTTTGAAGGATGGGGTTAGTGTTCATTTAGGAATGCGTTTGTTTGAGGTTTTCCAAATACGATTTGAGCGTCACACCTGCTTCAGTTTTCCATACCTCATAGCCGTTGCTGCTTTGCCCCAAGCAGGCGCCGGAGGCTCCGCTCGGAGTTTTGAATACAAGATCCTCATTGAGTACATATTTCTCATCACCGCACAGCGTGCAATGCTTCAACATCTCGACTCGTGCACTGCCGCCTTTAGTGTTGCTCTCTTTTACTGAGATCTCTGATCCCTTCAATACGACAAAAGACTTTGTCCCATCGTTCAGCGGGTAGCCTCGCGCCACACAGGTGTGATTCGTATGATTCAGGTAAAACACAGGACAATCTTTAGCTACCAGTTGAGGAATGATGGATTCTTTCTGCAAAGAAGTATCTGCTTGCGCGTTCACTTCAGGCTTTACAAAGACAAAGCACCGCTCATATTCGAGAAAGAACTTGATCCCTTCAAATATTTCGTCATACTCATTTCGATCATATTTCTGCAAGGTCGGCTCCGTTGGTATTTGCCAATTATCCGACAGGTCATATATGCCAACAGCCAAACCTTCTTGAATGGCCAAATATTCTAAGTATTCAATGCTGGCCGTATTGTATCGACCCGCATCGGAGACAAACACATAGGCTCGCGTCCACCATTTCTTCTTCCCTAAATGATCCTTTACGCGGCTGTTAAAACTCCGAGTCTGTCCGATATAGGCTTTTCTCTCCTCGTCCACGAGCAGATAAAGGGCGGGCTTCTTCATCTCATCGATTTTGGAGAGATCCATCTTTTCGCAAAACCGACGCGAAAGGACGGTCATCACACAATCCGACGTACCCATCACCTTCTGATGGTCATGTGGATTCTCTGTATGGATAATCACTTTCAGTGTGCGCATATGCTTGTTGATTGATATTTAACAGATGATTCCGGAAGTGTTTGCAACGGTGTTGCAAACACCAGAAAGTTTTTCGCGGGACTTGCAACGGTGTTGCAAACGCCAGAAAGTTTTTCGTGAGACTTGCAACGGTGTTGCAAACGCCAAAAAGTTTTTCGTGAGACTTGCAACGGTGTTGCAAACGCTGAAAAGTTCTTCGGGGCACTTGCTGCATTCCTGCAAAGACCTTCTCCAGAGACAAGACGCCTCATGCTTTCGTCGAACTCACGTTACTTAATTGGTGAGATGGCCTCGTCGATTCAATCGACGACGAGGGAGGACTGATTCGATGCGTTCCATAAGTGTGCGGGGACGGATGGGTGTAATGTGTAGTGTAGTGTTGTTCTAAGAGGGGGAGAATCCGTCCCCGCATTTGTGTCAGCGTCTTAGTCGCGATCGTTCGTCTCGTAATGTTTCTTTTTGGAGAGGATGTCGAACATGCGGTGGTTCAGTGCGAATCGGATGTGAGCCAGGTAGAGGGCACGGATGGCGTCGCTCTGGCCGAGGCCTTCGAGGAGGACGTTGACGCGGTAGCCTTCTTTTTCGAGCTCTTGCTTCATATCGGTGGCGATGTCATTCTTAGCGTGGTCTCCAGCGACGAACATGAAGGGGCGCAGGGTGACGCTCTTCGCACCATTCTGCTTGAGTCGTGCCTTGAGGTCGTCGAACGTGGGGTAACCCTCGATGGTGGTGACAAAGCAGCGTGCGCGGCCCTCGGCGGCGAGCATGTAGCCGAGCATGGCGTACTGTGCCGTGGCGGGATCGTAGCTGCCGTGGCCCACCCAGACGTCGGCGGCGCCTTCAGCGGGCGCAGGGGCGAGGGCACGGATCACGGCCGCGTAATCCTCCGGCATGTAAAGCAGCGGGGTGCCGATACGGATCTCCTTGAAGTCGGCGGCTACGGATGCCACCTCGCGACGCAAAGCCTCCATCTCCACGCCTTCGATGATGTTGGCGGATTGGATGACGAGGTGGGTGAAGCCGTCGGCTTTGAGCTGCTTCAGCACTTCAAGCGGAGCAGATGT
This sequence comes from uncultured Tannerella sp., assembly GCA_938036405.1. Taxonomy (GTDB): domain Bacteria; phylum Bacteroidota; class Bacteroidia; order Bacteroidales; family Tannerellaceae; genus Tannerella. The sequence continues at coordinate 5,982 of CALHPT010000023.1, read as the reverse complement.
CTCAACGCCGCGATCGCGAAGCCGGCGGCGCACGATGCGTGAGGTGTAGGCCTCTCGTACCTCCAGCGTCGGGTAGGCGGCGCGTACCTCGCGGGTCAGGGCATCGATGGTGAGAGCTCGGGTGTCGTCGTGCGTGGACCCGAAGTAGACCATGACAATGGCAGCTTTGTCGCCGGGCTGCATGGACTTGAGCATGTCTGCGGCGCGGAAGTTTTCGCCGTCATGCGCGTAGCTGATTGCGGTAATCATCAGTAGAAAGGCGATGAAATAGGTTTTCATTCGAATAAGTAGTTAGGGGTAATAAGTAGTAGTCAAAGTAGCCAAACAACTTCTCAAGCTCTTCGCTTTTTGCGTTTGCGGCGGAGTCGCTTGAGGTTGATCCATACGCCGGAGAAGGAGACGAAGGCGCCGCCGAGGCAGGCCACCCAAATGGCGATGGTCCATAGCGTGGGACGCTCTACGAGCCAGCGGATATTGAAGTAGTGCAGGCCGCTAAAGACCCACTTCTTGGCCATGCGCGCACGGTTGAGGTAACGGAAGTTGCCCGTGGCCGGATCGACGTAGTAACGACTCCGGTCGGCGTTGTCCACCATCACCTTGTAGGCTGGGAGCGGGAGTGCTGTCCAGCGCGAGATGTAATATTCCTCGTAGCGGTCGATCTGCGAGATGGTGAAAGACTCATCCTTATGCAGTGCACCGATCGCTTTCTCTACCGTGGCTGGAGAGAGTTGGAGCGGGGGCAAGTCGGGCGTGGAGGCATCGAGGCTGAAGGTGGCCGTGTCGGTCGTCACGTCGTAGATGAGCACGTCGCGGAAATGGTTCCAGACGATCTGCCGCGCTCCGGGGTGCAACTGACGGACGGCGCGATAGTCCGTGTAGGCCGAGAGGGGCAGCGATTTGCCGCGCATCTTGGCGTCCGACACGCGATAGTCGCCATGTGTCCGGATGACCCATTCGGGGATGCGTTGCAGGGCCATTGCGCCGCTGAAGGCGAAGCCGACGAGCACGATTCCGAACACGAGTCCGGTGACGTGATGCATCCGTAGCCAAACCTTCTTATAAGGGCTGCCGAGCTTACCTCGGGCCTTCCGGTTACGTCGGAGCATGATGAGGCCGACGATGATGCCGGTGAGCACTGCGATGAGCGCCACGACACCGCCGGTGGTCAGGCTGCGTATCCAGACGTCGTTATCGCGGCGCAGGATGGGCAGGTAGAACTTGTGCGGGATGGCGCCGACGTAGGCCCAGAGGCGGCTGCTGCGGTCGGTGAACTGGAGCACCTCGCCCGTGCGGATGGAGATGTAGAGCTCATGGCCCGCGGCATCGTCGAAGTAACACTTGGCGATGGGCATCTCGTCCAGGTAGCGGGAGTACATGATCCACTGATCACGGCTGTGGAGCGTGTCGATGCGTGCGATGGGGGCGTCGACCCAGCGGCGGGCCACGTTGCGGATGGTCTCCGCGGTGACGGGCCGCCGGACCTCGGCGGAGTCGGCGCAGAGGGTGTAGGTCGTGTCCTTCGTCTCAAAGTCGAAGAGCGTTTGGCCTTGGAAGCGCCGCACCGTGACCGTCCGCACCTTCGCCGCCGCGCCCTCAGGTAGCCGCGTGGCTACCGAGTCGACGGCGGGAAGGGAGTCGGGCAGCGGCTCCATGCGCGCTTGTAGGTCGCGCTCATCTACGTTGGGGAAGGGATGGTAGACGAGCACTAACCCCGACAAGCACCACATCAGAAAGAACAGTCCGACGACTGCGCCCACCCAGCGGTGGATCCGAAACAGCCACTTATTCATCAATTCTCAGAGCGTTGATACCGTTTATTCCTCGATGCCCACGATGCGTTCGAAGTGGTAACCCTTGGCGATGGTCATGCCTTTGGTCACCTGGCCCGACGGGATGTCGTAGATGTAGATACACGTAGGTGCGTCCTTCGGGTTGACACCGATGTAGGCCTTGTTACCGAGGACGAGTGAGCGCTGCGAGAAGGTACCGCTGCTGAAGGGCAGGTTTGCGCCGTTGTATTGGATCTCGGTCAGCTGATCCGTCGTCAGGTCGAGGATGGCGTAGTAGCAGTTGTAGTCAGCGCCCCAGCCCTTGGCTTTGGTATGCTCCGGATCTTGGATGTAGAGCAGCGCCTTGGTCGGAGAGAGACAGTCGGCGGTGACAATCTTGCCTTTGGGGTGGTTGTAGCCGCGGTAGCTCTTGTCGAACTCCGTCGCTCCCTTTTTGATGCGGAGCAGGGCGCCGTGCTGTTGCGTGGAGCTTTTGGCGCCGGCGTTCACACTGTTGCAAGCCAGATAATAGTCGCCGTTGGGGGTGAAGAAGCTCTTGTGCTGGAGCAGTTCGCCGTAAGCCGTGCCGGCCATAAACTCGGCGCGCGTCTCCTTGACCACCTTCTCCGTCTTCATGTCTGCGGCGTTGATGAAGGCCATCTGGAAGCCACTCTTATCGTTGCTGTAGGTGAAGGCATAGAGGATCTTGCCGTCGCGATAGTTGGCGATGCCGGAGGTGTTGAACTTGTCTTTGTCTGGCGGTGCGGGCAGGTCGAGCTCGCCCTCGCCGAGGATGGTCATGTTCTCGGTGTCGATCTTGATCCAAAGGATCTTGTCCGACTTGCCATTCGAGCCGATCAGCACCAAAGTGTGGTCGTTGATCCAAGCGTGCGTGTAGCGACGATCCTTCAGCGTGTTCTTTTTGAAGCTGACCTCCTTGACGACGGCTATCTGGTGCGTCCCTCCGGCATCGACAATCTGATACTTGCCGAAGCGATCCTTCTTCTGCGGAATCTGGTAGTAATACTTGCCGCGGATGATGGTCTCTTGATAGAGCTTCTTCGTCACGTCTACGCCCGAGCCTTTGAAGTCGAGCTGCGTTTGTGCATCGAGCGACTGGGTACTCTTGACTAACAACTGTGCCGTGGAGGCCATACCACCCTCTTCGCCCACGGCCACCCAAAGGTCGAAGTGGGCTTTCTGCGTAGGATCCGGCTTCGGTGTCGGCTTCGGATCATCATCACTACATGCCGTGAAAACGGCCGCTGTCAGCGCCATGATCAGCGCCCATGCGTAACATTTGATTGCTTTCATCTCTGTGTCTATTTATTGGTGTAAGTCAATTGTCATTCTTAATGGAAGGGCTTCAGTCAACCCTCTATCTAATTTCTACTCTCTACCCTCTACTCTCTACTCTCTACTCTCTACTCTTCTCTACTCTCTACCCTCTACTCTCTACCCTCTATTCTCTACCCTCTAATTAATGAACACACGGAATTTGCAGAAGAAGGCACGGCCCGGCTTCTGGAGTTTATAGTTGTCGTAGAGCGTGCGGTCGAAGAGGTTGTTGCAAGAGAGGGAAACGTTGTAACGCTCATCGGCGAAGGAGACGGAGAGGGCGACGTCGTGGCGATACTGCGTGGGGATACGTGACTTGCTGTCGAGGCTGCCGTAGCCCTCCCAGGTGAGGAAGAAGCTGCGGACAAAGTCGAAGTTGTACGTCAGCCGCACCGTGCAGCGGGGGATAAGGACGTCGCGCCGCTTCAGCGTCGCCTCGACGTGGGCAAAGAGCCACGGGCGATTGGGGATGCGGTTGCGATAGGTGATCATCTCCTTGCCGTCGGGATAGTAGCGAGTCATGCTGCGGGCGTCCTCCCAGCTGCCGTTGGCCACGACCTGCAGCAGGTCGGCGTAGGCATAGCGCAGCTCGCCCTCGAGGCCTTTGATGCCCACGCCGGGCACGTTGTCGTACTGGCTGGTGCCCTCGGTCTCGGAGACGACAAGGCGGATGTAATCCTTCACGTCGCGATAGAAAGCGTTCAGCTCGTAATCCAACCGATGACCGGGGGCGGGACGGAGCGCGCCGAAGAGGCCGAGGTTGATGTTGTGACTGTTCTCGGGGCGGAGGAGCAGGTTGGCATAGACGGTGGTGCCGTTGCCGAGCAGCTCGCGCGACCTGGGCAGGCGCAGGCTGTGTTCGTAGGAGGCCTTCACGGCGATGGCGTCGGAGGGAAAGGCGTAACGCGTGGCCAGGCCGTAGCCCGTATTGTTCTTGGTGGCTGCGCCGCGTACTTCACGCGAGCCCGTGATCCAGGGCAACTCTTGCTGCTCGACGTGCAGATAGTTTGTGTAGTTCTTGACGAAGAACGTGTTCTGCCAACGGTCCTCGGCGAGCGACTGGCTATAGGAGAGGCCGAGGGTATGCTTGGCGAAGACGTCGTTCGAGGGGATGAAGTCCGAATCCACCTCGTCTGTGCGACGGTTGCCGGTGCGGTTCATGAGGTAGTTCAGGTTCAGCGTGTGATGCGGGTTGAAATGGTAATCCAACCCGAGGCGGACGAGCATCAAGGGGCGGCGATAGTGTCGGTGCATGCGGTCGCGGCCTAAGATCTCGCTGCGGGCGGACTCGATGTAGGAGCCGTCCCAGCGGTATTTGCGGAAGGTGGTGTCGATCGTCTGGGCGTGATCCCAGGTGTGTGAGGCCGAGAGGGAGGCGTTGAGGCCGGGCAGGAAGAGGGCCTTCTTGGCGTACCGCGCGGCGATGTTCCAGGCCCCCGTCTGACGTTCGGCGGCGCCGTAGACGATGGTCTGCATGGCGCCCGTCTGGAGCTGCTTGCGGGTGGTGGAGTAGGAGGCGGAGACGAACAGCTCGTCGGCCCAGGTGCGGCGGCTGACGCCGGCCTCGAGCTGTATCAGGGCGGAGAAATAGTCGTCGTGGAAGCGTCGGCGATCGGCGAGGCGGAACTCCTGCGCGGCCTCGTCCCACAGCTCTACGCCGCGCACTCGGTAGTCGTTCTTGGAGAAGTTGAAGCCCGCCGCAGGTCGCACGATAATCCCCGTGCGACGGTCGACAACCTGCGCGAAGAAGTCAGCCTTATGGGTGTGAAAGGAGCCGATGCCGTACGAGGCGTCGAGGTAGTTGCGCTGCTCGCGACGGGTGATGATGTTGATGGCGCCCCCCAGCGCGTCGGCGCCGAGGTAGGCCGGGACGACGCCTTTGTAGATCTCCACGCGCTCGATGAGGTTGACGGGCAGGTTGGCGGGCGATACGCCGCTGCCCTTCGTGGCGAGCGGCAGGCCGTCCATGAAGTAGCGGATGGAGTTGCCCGAGAGGCCGTTGATCGATAGCTCGAAGTCGGAGCCGACGCCGCCCTCCTCGCGCACCTTGACGCCGGCGGTGCGGCCGACGAGGGTGTTGAGGTCGTGCAGCTGGCTCAGCTGCGTCTTGACGTCGGGGGCCGCGGCGGCGAAGGCGCTCTCGCGTAGCTGCTGCGAGCGACTCTTGGCGTAGACCTCGACAACGTTGAGCGTGACGGCGTCCTCCTCCAGCACAAAGTCGTGGGTGTGGGTTTGGGCGGGGTCGATGGTGGCGCGGACGGTCTTGTAGCCGACGGACGAGACGGTGAGCGTCGAGCATCCGGCGGGTAGGTTGAGGGAGTAGGCGCCGAGATGGTCGGTGTAGGTGCCGCGCGAGGGACCGTAGGCGACGGTGGCCGCCGGGATGGGTTGGCCGGCAGCGTCGCGCACCGTGCCCCGCACGACGCCCTGTGCAGCAGCGTCGAGAAGGTATAGCAGGCTCGCGAGGAGCATCACGGCGCGCCGCATGGCGACGGTCGACAGGCATCTTCTATGTGTCTCGTATGTGTGAAACATTCCTTTTGTAACCTCCGACCCTTGACCCCGAGGGGCGGTATACGTTGTTGTTTCCGGCAGGTTTCCTGACTTCACCCTGAAGGAGGGCTGTGGGCCTTCCCACCGCCTCAGTGGCGGCAGTGGCACGTCTTGCGGGTGCTCTCCTTCGTTCGATAGGTGGGGTGTTACAGTAGCGGGCACTGTTCCAGTCTTTCACTGGATTCCCTTTTCACGTCGCGGACGGGACCGTCCGACTTGGCGTCACCGAAAACGGCGGCAAAAATAGAATCAGAAAGCAAAGCAGAAAGGGGCGTCTGCGGACGCCGGCGAATTTGGCCGGGGGCATCAGGGATGCCAGCCA
>CALHPT010000022.1 GCA_938036405.1 uncultured Tannerella sp. | reverse complement strand
AAGAACTGCTCGCGGACGGCGTCGAAGTGTGCCTGCATGCGCGCTTCGGCCGTCTGGTCGTCCTCGTTCGGCCGGCGCATGATCTTGCCGATGGCGTCAATGAACTCCTGCATGATCTTCAGGAGATAGTCTTGTTCGATCATCGTAGGGGGGGGAGGATGGGAATGGGAAAGAGAAGTCCTGCCGACTGATTGCTTCCAATCAGGGCCGGCAGGACTTTCTCGTTGTTCACTTCTTGTTCTTAGCGCTCTCTCACCCGTTCAGCTTGTGGTAATCGGCCAGGAAGGTGGCCAGACCGCTGTCGGTGAGCGGATGTTTGAGCAGGCCCTTGATGGCCGAGAGCGGACAGGTGGCCACGTCGGCTCCGACCTCGAGGCACTGGATGATGTGCTGCGTGGTGCGGATCGAGGCGGCGAGCACCTCGGTCGAGTAGCCGTAGTAGCTGTACATCTTCACGATCTGCGCCACCAGGGCGATGCCGTCGCTGGAGATGTCGTCGAGTCGGCCGACAAAGGGCGAGACGTAAGTGGCGCCTGCCTTGGCGGCCAGCAGTGCCTGCCCGGGCGAGAAGACGAGGGTGCAGTTGGTGCGGATGCCCTTCGTGGTGAAGTGGCGGATGGCCTTGATGCCGTCGGCGGTGCAGGGCACTTTGACAACGATGTGCGGGTCGAGGTCGGCCAGCACCTCACCTTCGCGCACCATGCCCTCGAAGTCGGTCGAGATCACTTCGGCGCTCACGTCGCCACCGACAATGCGGCAGATCTCCACGTAATGGTTGCGGATGTTTTCCTCACCGCGGATGCCTTCCTTGGCCATCAGTGAGGGGTTGGTGGTGACGCCGTCGAGGACGCCCAGGTCGTTGGCCTCGCGGATCTGATCCAGGTTGGCCGTATCTAAAAAGAACTTCATGTCAGTAGGGGTTTATATGTCGTTTGAATACTATTTGAATGATCGTTTGCAGTCGCATTATTTCGCGTAGCTCACAGCGCGGGTCTCGCGGATGACGGTGATCTTGACTTGACCCGGGTAAGTCATCTCGTCTTGGATCTTCTTGGCGATTTCGTTGGAGAGGTTTTCCGTGTCCTTGTCGTCGATCTTGTCGGCACCGACGATGACGCGCAGCTCACGGCCGGCTTGTATGGCGTACGTCTTGACGACGCCGGGGTACGACATGGCCAGCTGCTCGAGGTCGTTGAGGCGCTTGATGTAGGCCTCGACCACCTCGCGACGGGCGCCGGGACGGGCGCCGGAGATGGCGTCGCAGACTTGCACGATGGGCGCCAGCAGGGTCTGCATTTCGACCTCGTCGTGATGGGCACCGATGGCGTTGCAGATGTCGGGCTTCTCTTTGTACTTCTCGCAGATCTTCATCCCAAGGATGGCGTGCGGCAATTCGGGCTCGTCGTCGGGCACCTTACCGATGTCGTGCAACAGTCCGGCGCGTCGTGCCTTTTTCGGGTTCAGGCCCAGCTCCGCGGCCATGACGGCGCAGAGGTTGGCTGTCTCGCGGGCGTGCTGGAGCAGGTTCTGGCCGTACGACGAACGGTATTTCATCTTTCCAATCAGTCGCACCAGCTCGGGGTGTAGGCCGTGGATACCGAGGTCGATCGTGGTGCGTTTGCCCGTTTCGATGATCTCTTCCTCGACCTGTTTGCGCACCTTGTTGACTACCTCTTCGATGCGTGCCGGGTGGATGCGTCCGTCGAGGACGAGCTGATGGAGCGCCAGTCGTGCCACCTCACGTCGCACGGGGTCGAAGCCCGAAAGGACGATGGCCTCGGGCGTGTCGTCGACAATGATTTCGATGCCCGTAGCGGCCTCCAGCGCACGGATGTTGCGCCCTTCGCGGCCGATGATGCGACCCTTGATCTCGTCTGAATCGATGTGAAAGACGGTGACGGAGTTCTCGATGGCGGTCTCGGTGGCTACGCGCTGGATGGTCTTGATGACCACCTTTTTGGCCTCCATGTTGGCCGTCATCTTGGCCTCCTCCATGATCTCGTTGATGTACGATGCGGCGTCGGTTTTGGCTTCGTCCTTGAGCGACTCGATGAGGCGCTCTTTGGCTTCGCCGGCGGAGAGTCCGGAGATGGTCTCCAGGTGTACGACCTCTTGCTGGTGCATCTTTTCCAAGTCCAGCTTGCGCTTCTCGATCAGCTGGGCCTGATTGTTCAGGTTCTCCTTCAGGATGTCGGCCTCGGTGAGCTTACGTTGCAGCTCCTCTTGGCGTTGGCTGAGGCTCAGCTCGTGTTGCTTGAGCTTGGTCTCGACGGACTGGATCTTGGAGTTTCGTGCGGCCACCTGCTTCTCCAGTTCGGCCTTGAGCTGGATGAACTTCTCCTTCACCTCCAGCATCTTGTTCTTCTTCATCACGTCCGTTTCGCGTTCCATTTCGCGTTGCATTTCCTCCCTGCGCTTGGCTTGGGTGGCTTTGTTCATTGCAGCCATTACGAGCGCGGCGATCACTCCGCCGGCCACGAAGGCTACAATCATCCATATCCAACTCATTTCTTCTGTTCTGTTTGATGTGTTATAAAAAGGCACTCCTCTTTTTTGCCCCGGCGGGGCAGACACTGTGTGCCCTGACCTCTCTCCGCTCTCTCTCTAAAAAGAATCCGTGCGTTTTGCTCTCTCTTTCTCTTTTTCGTTTCCTCGATTGTCCCTCTCTCTCTGTTCATTTCGCGGCTTCAGCGATTCTCCTTCAGGTAGCTCTCCAGCTCGCCCGTCAGTCGGCGGATCTGATCCGTGAGGGGCTGCGTGTCGTTGCGCTCCTCCAGGGGGATCATGTCCGTGGCCAACTGGATGGCCACCATGGCCAAGAGATCTTTATCGTCCACGGTTTTGGAGAATAGGCTCTTGCGCTCCAGATACATCTGCTGCACACGCCGGGCGGCCTCGCGCACGCGCCGCTCTGTGTCGACGTCGCCCCGTCGGAGGGTGACCGGATATTTCTTTCCGGCTATTTCCAAATGAATGATGAACTCGTTTCCTCTCACTCTCTTTTTCTGCGCATTTATCCGTTCAGCAGAGCCAAACACTTATCCACCTCCCGGACCAAGTCTGACAGGCGTTTTTTTGCTGCCTTGCGCTCGTCCTCGTCGGCCGATACGATGTAGCCCGCCGCCAGCAGGTCGGTGTATTTGGCATTCAGGGTGCGATAATCGGCTTCCATCCGTCGGATGATTTGGGTCAGGCTTTCGATTGTTTGTTTTCGTTCGTCGCAGAGGGTCATCATATCCCGTAATCTGACCTCAAGCACGGCCCATATTTTCTGATCTTCCTCGTTCATCTTCTGCCAAATCGCTGGGCAAAAGTAGAAAAAGTATAAAAAAAGCTGGTATGCACAACGCACGGAATCGGTGGAAAACTCCTCTCCAACCCCCTCGGAACGTATCGCTGACCACCTCGGAACGTGTCGGCACGCCTCGTCTCGCCTCCCTCCCCCCAAAAACAGAAGAGCCGCCCGATCACTTGATTCGATCGAGCGGCTCATTCTTTTCGTCTCTTCATCGGAGGGGGGGATTATTGCAGCAGCCAGAAGTAGATCTCGGAGTCTTTTTCGCCGGATTCAATTTTTCCTTCTTTGGCCAGCCATCCGATGGCGGCAAACAGTTCTTTGTCTGTTCTCAGCTTTGTTTCCTTCTTGAGTTCTTTCACATTCATGCGTCCTGCCTTGCTCAAAGCTTTCCATACAAGGCCTGCGTTTGTTCCTATCAGCTTAATCATATTCCCTTGAAAATGTATGTTTAACGTGGGGGCAAAGATAAGAGTGCTTTTGAAATATGGGGAAAAATCGGACAAAGTGCACCGGCCGTCAGATGGTTTTCTGGTGCCATGCGGCACGGCGGAAATAGACGATGCTGCCCACGATGAGGGCCACGTAGTAGACAATATCCGAGATGAAACTCAGGTGTACGGGCATTCGGAGGCGGACGACGATGACATATATATAGACGCTATAAGCAACCAGGGCGAGCATTTCCAGAAGGAAGGCGGGGCGGGTGTTGCCCGTGCCGGAGATGGCGCTAAAGACGATGCTCGAGGCCGCGGAGCTGAGCGAGGCCAGGGCGATGACGACGACCGAGGGGATGGAGGCGGTGATCAGCTCGGCCTCATTCGTGTAAACGGATAGGAAGAGGCGCGGCAGGAGCACAAGCAGAGCGGCAAAGAGGGCCGTGATGCCCACGGAGATGAGCGTCAGGTGGCGAATAAGGGGGATGACCTCCTGCGTGCGACCGGCACCCAGCAGGTTGCTGACCATCGTGTTGGCGGCCGTCGAGAGGGCGCTGACGGGGATGAAGAGGGCGATGTAGAGGCTGCGGGCGATGTTGGCCACGGCCAGATCGCGTTGCCCGAGGCGCTCGACGGCCAAGAAGAAGATGAAGTAGGTGCTCATCGAGATGAAGTATTGCAGCATGGTGAAGCCGGAGATGCTGAGCACCTGGCGGATGAGCCGGAAGTCGAACCGTCGGAGGCGGTCCAGGCCGTAGCGCCGACGGTCGACCGTGAGGCGGGTGTAGACCGCCAGGAAGAGCACCGAGGCGGCTTCGGCCACCACGGAGGCGATGGCGGCACCGGCGATCCCAAGTCGGGGCAGGCCGGCATGGCCGAAGATGAGCAGGTAGTCCAGCACCACGTTGACGACGGACATGACGACCGAGGCCAGCGTCAGGACCCTCGTCCGGGTGATGCCCACAAAGAGGGCGCGAAACATGACGCTGGTAAAGGCGAAGAAGAAGCCGTAGATGCGCCAATCGAGATACTCCATCGTGGCCCTGCGCAGTTCGTCGGACGAGACCATGACGCCCATCATTCGCTCGCCCCAGAGCCTCGAGGCGACGAAACACACCGCCGCCAGCACGAGCAGGAAGAGGGTGCCCTGAAGGACGACGGGCCCGACGGCCTCGTAGCGTCGCTCCCCGTTGCGTCGGCCGATGATGATCTGCGATCCGGCGCTGAAGCCGAAGGCCACGGTGAAGATGCAGATGTAGTACAGTCCGCCCATGGCCGAGGCACCGAGCGCCACCTCGCCGACGCGCCCCAGGAAGGCCGTGTCGGTGATGTTGATCACGTTCTGCGCCAGAAGGCTGAGGAAGATGGGCAGGGAGATGTCCCAAATCTGTCGGTTGGTGTACATGCGTTTCGTGCGGAGTGGGGTGGGGGGGAACATGAAACAGGCCTGCCGTCTATTGCGCCGACAGACCTGCTTCTTGTACTCTGATGTGGGGGGATGTGTGTCTTACTTCACCAGGCGGTTGGTGGCCGTGTCGGGGAAGATGACGGTGGGCTTGAATCGCTTCGCCTCCTCAAAGTCCATCGAGGCGTAAGAGAGGATGAGGATGATGTCGCCACGCTGTACCCGTCTGGCCGCCGCGCCGTTGAGGCAGATCGTGCCCGAGTTCGCTTCGCCAGCGATGACGTACGTCTCGAAGCGTTCGCCGTTGTTGTTGTCCAAGATCTGGACCTTCTCATACTCGATCAATCCCGCGGCCTCCATCAGGGTACGGTCGATCGTAATGCTGCCGATATAATTCAGGTCGGCGTCCGTCACCGTCACGCGGTGAATCTTCGATTTTAATACTTCAATAAACATAGGGGTTGGTGTAGGGGCGTATGCCCAGTAGTTAGAAGCTGGAAATTACTTGTAGCTGATGTTGTCGATCAGTCGCACGTTGCCGCAATAGACGGCGATGCAGCCGCGTGGCTCGGACGAGTCACCCCAGGCGCGAATGGGTTGCAGGGTCGTGCTGTCGACGATCTCGTAATACTCCACGCGGAGTCCTCCGACAGCGTTCAGCCTCTCCGTGACCCAAGCCTTGACCTCGTCCGGCGTCTTGGTGTCCACAAGAGAGCGACTCTCCGTGAGTGTGCGATAGATCTCGGGTGCCACCTGACGACCCTCGAGCGTGAGGCGTGCATTCCGGCTGCTCAGCGCCAGTCCGTCTGCCTCGCGCACGATGGGACAGGGGACGATCTCGACTTGTAATCCCAGCTCGCACGCCATCGCACGGATGACGGCAATCTGCTGGAAGTCTTTATCGCCGAAGTACGCCCTGTCCGGCTCTACAGCGGCGAAGAGCTTGCTGACGATCTGCGCCACGCCGTTGAAGTGGCCCGGCCGGAAGGCGCCCTCCATGACGGTGGCCACGGCACCGAGGTTGAAGACGCGTGTATCGGGCTCCGGGTACATTTCCTCGACGGTCGGCATGAAGACATACTGACAGCCAGCCTCGGCCAGCATTGCGGCGTCGCGCTCCGGCGTGCGGGGGTAAGTCTCTAGGTCACGCGGGTCGTTAAACTGCGTAGGGTTGACAAAGACACTGGCCACGCACACCTCGTTCTCGCTCACACAACGGCGGACGAGGCTTAGATGCCCCGCGTGCAGTGCGCCCATCGTGGGCACCAGTCCGATGTGCCGCCCGGCCTTTCGCTCCTCGTCCAAGAGGCGGCGGAGCTCCTGAACGGTGGTTATTGTATTCATTCTTATGCGGATTATGTGGATAAAACAGTTCGTCAAAAACGGGCGCAAAGCAACAAAATCTACCACACATACCATCCCGCCCAAGCCGCTCCGCCGGGGCGCCGAGCCAGAGGGCTGACTCCCTGTTTTTTACTACCTTTGTGCTCAGTTTCAAGTTATCGAAGAAAATATGGACGCAAAAAGAATTTTGTTTATCA
>CALHPT010000021.1 GCA_938036405.1 uncultured Tannerella sp. | reverse complement strand
ACTGAAATGCCGCCTGTGACCTTTTTTAAGGTTGTTAGGTCAACCGTGAACCCTAGTGGGTTCTGATTTGCCATCTCTTTGATGGACTCTTTCATGACTTTCATCATTAATCAGTTTTTAAGCGGCGTCACCCGCGTTTTGACACAGCAAAAATAGGAAAGAGTTTGCGTTACGCAAACTCTATGAAAACAAAATCACACCGCAATGAAAACAGCTCTTACCCTCATCACCGCCTTGCTGCTTACGGCCTGCCTGCCATTGAAGCACACGCAGCCTACGCGACAGTCGCACGTAGATTCGGTCTTCGTGCAGCGGCTTGTGCCCATTCCCGTACCGTCGGACACGTCTCTCCTTCGCGCCTTGCTGCGTTGCAATGCAGAGGGGCGCGTGGCGATGGAACGCCTATCGATCGAGACTACCCGCAACGCCCGACTGGCTTTCCTGCTGGATAGCCTCGGGGAGCTGCAGGTCGAGACCGTTGTCCGGCATGACACCGTCTGGGCAAAGGCAGACAGCGTCTTTATCAATCGAGATGTGGTGCATGAGGTTGTGCGAGAGGTAGAGCGAAAGCCTACCCGCTGGGAGCGGTTTGTTCAAGGCTTTGGCACCGGAGCCTTTTGGGCATGTATTGGTGCACTGGCTTTCATGGTCGTAAAGTTTGGCTTTCGGATATATCGGAGGCGACTGCCTCTATAACCGTCCCCTATGAAGGAAGAAGACCGCCGTCGGGAAGAGGAAGAGCGCCGCCGGGAGCAACTCTTTCGCGCCATCGAGCAACTGATCTACACGGCCTATCTACAGGCGCTCTCCCTGCCTGCCGTACGCCGTGCCATCGAGCAGAAAAAGGATGATTTCTTTTTCGAGAATAACCACACGGCCAACCGTCAGGTAGAGCGCGTGCTGGGTGTGATGGCCGATCGCATCAATGGGATTCTATTAAACGGCATCCGGCGGGAGTGGGCGTTCAGTCAGGAGGTACTTGAGTCACGCGTGGAGTCGCAGCTGGATCCGTCCACACGCGACAAATACCTGCGTGACCGTCTCCGAATCGATGCCACGCAGAGCAGCCGCATACGGTCGGCCGATGCTTTTGTGCGCGAAAAGCAGCGCGATGGGCTGAATCTTTCCGGCCGCGTATGGAATCTGGCGGGGAATGCCAAAAAAGAGATTGAGGTGATCCTTCAAAACGCCATCAAAGAAGGGAAACGGGGCACGGAGATCGCAAAGGATCTGCGCCGCTTCCTCATCGAGCCGGATAAGCTGTTCCGGCGGGTGAGAAACAAAGAGACAGGCAAACTGGAACTAAGTCAGGCGGCGCGAGACTATCACCCCGGGCAGGGCGTGTATCGCTCTTCCTACAAAAACGCGCTCCGAATGGCGCGCACGGAGCTGAAGGCGGCGCAGTGTGAGGCGGCCTGGCAGTCGGCACAGTCGAATCCGCTCATTGTGGGCTGGGAGATCCGCCTGAGCAACAATCATACGACGCTGCGAGACGGTAAGCCGTGTCCCTTCCACGACATGTGCGACGAGCTGCAAGGCGTGTACCCCAAGGCTTTCCGATTCCGCGGCTGGCATCCGCATTGCCGCTGCGAGATGTTGCCCATCATAGCCCGCCCGTCAGACAGGAAAGAACTCTATCGCCGCATCTTCAAAGGAGACGCCAAAGAGCGCGCCTCGTGGTCTCCGCGAGCGGTGGAAGAGGTGCCGCAGGTGTTCACGGACTGGGTCGAGAAGAACCGTGAGCGCGCCCGTGGTTGGCGCACTGTGCCGCGCTTCATCACGGACAATCCGGCCTACATCGTTGGCGAATACGGGCGCCCAAAACCGCGGCCGGTGGAGGTGCCGCCAGAACTCAAAGGCCCGAAGAAGCTCTCTCGCTTTGAAGGCAGCTTCCAACAGTTTGCCGATGAAGTGCGGGAGAAGAAGCGAAACATCGGGAAAGTTATGTGGATAGGCGTGTTGGATAGCGAAATAGTAGCTGATATGCACGCTCGAGGGAGGTTGCTTGAAACGCATGATATCGTTGTGCTCGATAAAACGATACTGAAGTACATCAATCACCCGAAAGAGAGTAAGGGCGCAACGGTCGCACCGGATCGATATAATGAGATCCTGAAGGCGATCAACACGCCATTACACATCTACGAAGACACCAACAGCGAAGTGCTGGTTTATGTCTATACGCATCCCTATGAGCCGGGCCGTGTGGTTAAGGTTGTCGTACATCCGAATTTTAAGCACAAGAGATCGGTTGTCAACGCTGCAAAGTCGTGGGGCGTGGTGGAAGCTATCCAAATGGACATGACGAATTACCGGAAAATAAAATAGGGAGCATCCTGTAGTAGGACAGCCCCCTATGTAGGTTATCGGTGCAGGCAGGCGACGACCCTGCAATATGACGCGGCTATGCCGTATCCCCGCTACCACTTTGCGACCATCAGCACCGATATATCGGGCACAAAGATAGATCAAATGAGGCAGCCCCCGCAGCTTTTGAAGCGCCGAACCAACGGGTTCTTTTTCACCCCGCATCTTATCGGAATGGCCGGGCGGCACTACAACTTGGAGCAGGCGATGAATAGTGCTGCGAAACCCGTCAATGCGCCAATAAGCGCGGCAATCGCTCCGACAATTGTCCAAATAAGAGTCCAATTGATCGGATTGTGCAGTGCAGGATTCTCAGACAAATAGAGCTTTCCATCGTCACTTAGCATGACTGCTTCAACGTCACCACCTTCTTCTTCATGGCAGAAGGCGAGACCTTTCTTTTGAAGCTCCATTGCGCCTGCATTGAAATGTGCCTGCAAGACATGCGACGGACAGCTCCTGTGCCCACTTTCGATCAATCGGAATACCGTTTTGGCGCGCTTGGAGAGTTTGATTCGATCTGACATACCTGTTGCTTGTTGATTTTGTACAGGCAAAGATAACAGGACGCAGGGCGGGGACTCGAGCCCCGCTATATGCAAACAGGCATTGTTGCCCGAGCCTCGACACCTTTGCGACCATCCTGCGTCGATACCGTAAGTACATCTATTCCCCGAAATACCTTTCGATCTCTTCCTCTGAGAAGACCTCTGACTGTCGCACCTGTTCGAGTATGTCCTCGAGGTGGCTGTCGCGGAGCTCCCCTACGAGTGTGGTCTGCTTGCGCCTTATGCTTTCATGCAGATCGTCATAAGCCCATTCCTGCAGGCTTGCACAACCTATGAATGAGGA
>CALHPT010000020.1 GCA_938036405.1 uncultured Tannerella sp. | reverse complement strand
AATACGGCACTCCGCGGCCTCTTTCCCCACTCCTCAGGGCACCTCCGGAAGGCCTCTGCGCAACGGGATTTTGTAGAGAAATCGCACCCATCTTTTTGCCGACGAAAACTCCAAATCCTTCCGAGAAATTAGAATGAATCCAACATGAAGCCAAAGGCAGCCCCCCTTTCCCAACCATCCGCCTGTACATCGGCACTAATCCCCCCCCCGACGGTGTCCATATCGCAACGGATGCCCCAGACAGGGGTCGGAGAATGACGAATCAGCTTCGACAAAAGCCCATGCCTCGACGCCTTGCCCGCGGCACTTTCTGATTTGGCCTACTTTTGTCGCTCATACAGATATCACACATTATATACCTACAATATGAGCGTAACCATCAAGGAGGTCACGACCAAGAGCGAGCTCAAGCGCTTCGTGAAGTTTCCCATCGACCTGTACAAGGGCAACCCCTACTATGTGCCGGGGCTGATCGACGAAGAGATGATCACCCTGTCGCGAGATAAAAACCCGGCCTTCGAGAATTGCGAAGCCATCTACTATCTGGCCTATCGGGGCGAACGCATCGTCGGACGCATCGCGGGCATCATTGCGCACGCCGCTAACCGCGTCTGGAAGCAACACCACGCCCGCTTCGGCTTCGTAGACTTCATCGACGATCGAGAGGTGGTCGACGCCCTCTTCGCCGCCGTCGAACAGTGGGCGCGCAAGAAGGGCATGGACGCCATACACGGCCCCATGGGATTCACCGATTTGGATCACGAGGGCATGCTCATCATGGGCTTCGACCAGATCAGCACGATGGCCACCATCTACAATCATCCCTACTATCCGCAGCACATGGAGCGTATGGGCTACACCAAGGATCAGGACTGGCACGAGTTCAAGATCTACATCCCCGACGCCATCCCCGAGAAGCACCTACGCATCGCCGAGATCGTCAAGAAGAAATACGGGCTGAAGGTGCTCAAGTTCCGCCGCCGCAAAGACATCATGCCCTATGCCCACAAGGTGTTCGAGACGCTGAACGCCGCCTACACGCCCCTCTACGGATTCGCTCCGCTGACCAAGCGGCAGATTGATTACTACGTCGACATCTATATTCCCCTGCTGCGACTCGACCTCGTGACCGTCATCGTTCGCGAGGAGGACGACGCCGTGGTGGGCTTCGGCGTCTCTCTACCCAATCTCTCACACGCCCTGCAACAGGCCCGAGGCAGTCTGCTGCCCTTCGGCTTCTTCCCGCTGATGAAGGCGCTCAAGTCGAAGGCACGCGTGATCGATCTCTACCTCACGGGCGTCCTGCCGGAGTATCAGAACAAGGGCGTGAACGCGTTGCTCTTCACCGACCTCATCCCGCAGTATATCAAGATGGGCGCCGAGTATGCCGAGAGCAACATCGAGTTAGAAAACAACACCGCCGTGCAAGCACAGTGGGACTACTTCAAGCGCGAGCATCACAAGTCGCGCCGCGCATTTATCAAGCATTTATAGAATGTAGAGGATAGAGGGTAGAGCCGGGTACATGCCAGTCCTACTCTCTACAGCCCACTCTCCTCTCTCTATCCTCTATCCTCCACTCTCTACCCTCTACCCTCTACCCTCTACTCTCTACCCTCTAATTATGGACATCACCCCCACCACCGGCTACGACGACCGCGACATTGTCACCCTCGAAGGACTCGAGGCCGTCCGCAAGCGCCCCGGCATGTACATCGGCAACACGCACGGAGGCGAGGATCGTAACGACGGCATCTACGTCCTGCTCAAGGAAGTGATCGACAACTCCATCGACGAGTTCCGCATGAAGGCCGGCCACCGCATCGACGTCCACATCGCCGACGGCACCGTCAGCGTGCGCGACTTCGGCCGCGGTATCCCTCAGGGCAACCTCGCCAAGACCGTCTCCACGCTCCACACCAGCGGCAAGTTCGGCTCCGAGGCCTTCAAGAAATCCATCGGGCTGAACGGCGTCGGCATCAAGGCCGTCAACGCCCTCTCGACCGACTTCACCGTCGTCTCCTATCGCGACGGCGTGGAGAAGCGCGTCGACTTTGCGCGCGGCAAACTGATAGACGATCGCCCTGCCACTCCCACCACGGAGAAGAACGGCACAC
Source organism: uncultured Tannerella sp. (assembly GCA_938036405.1). Lineage (GTDB taxonomy): Bacteria > Bacteroidota > Bacteroidia > Bacteroidales > Tannerellaceae > Tannerella. Next base: position 2,024 of record CALHPT010000020.1, on the reverse strand, counting down.
TGATCCGCTTTACCCCCGACCCCACCATCTTCGAGGCCTACGCCTACCGCAACGAGATCGTCGAATCGCTCATTCGCAACTACTGCTACCTCAATTCCGGCCTGGCCATCTATTACAACGGCACGAAGTTCATCTCCGAAAACGGACTCGAGGACTTGCTCAACGAGAACATCACCGACGAGATCCTCTACCCCATCGTCCACCTCCGTGCCGACGACATCGAGATCGCCTTCACGCACGTCAACCAGTCGCGCGACGACTACTATTCCTTCGTCAACGGCCAATACACCTCGCAGGGCGGTACCCATCAGGCGGCCTTCAAGGAGGCCTTTGCACGGACGGTGAAGGAGTTTTACAACAAGAACTTCGAGACGGCCGACATCCGCAGCGGGCTCGTGGCCGCGATCTACATCGGCGTCGAGGAGCCGGAGTTTGAATCGCAGACGAAGATCAAGCTCGGATCGCGCAACATGAGCCCCAAGGGCGACGTCTCCGTGGCCAAGTTCGTAGGCGACTTCGTGAAGAAAGAAGTAGACAACTACCTCCACAAGACGCCCGACACGGCCGACGCCCTGCTGCGCAAAATCCAGGAGTCAGAGAAGGAGCGCAAGGCCATCGCCGGCGTGGCCAAGCTGGCCCGCGAGCGCGCCAAGAAGGTCAACCTGCACAACCGCAAGCTGCGCGACTGCCGCATCCACCTCAACGACGCCAAGAGCGAAAACAAGACCGAGAGCAGCCTCTTCATCACCGAGGGCGACTCGGCCAGCGGATCGATCACCAAGAGCCGCGACCCGAACCTGCAAGCCGTCTTCAGCCTCCGTGGCAAGCCGCTCAACTGCTTCGGCCTGACCAAGAAGATCGTCTACGAGAACGAGGAGTTCAACCTGCTGCAGGCAGCGCTCAACATCGAGGACGGCCTCGACGGACTGCGCTACAACCGCGTCATCATCGCCACCGATGCCGACGTGGACGGCATGCACATCCGCCTGCTGCTGATCACCTTCTTCCTTCAGTTCTTCCCCGACCTGATCAAGCAGAAGCACCTCTACATCCTCCAGACACCCCTCTTCCGCGTGCGCAACAAGCAGCAGACCTTCTACTGCTACAGCGAGGAGGAGCGCGCCGCTGCCATCCGCCGCTTGGGCAAGAACCCCGAGATCACCCGCTTCAAAGGCCTCGGAGAGATCTCGCCCGACGAGTTCAAGCATTTCATCGGAAAAGACATCCGCCTCGACCCCGTGTCGATCAAGAAGGAAGACTCCATCAAGGAGATGCTCGAGTTTTATATGGGCAAGAACACGCCCGACCGGCAGAACTTCATCATCGACAACCTGGTGGTCGAAGAAGACCTCGAGAACAACTAAGGTCAACCCTCCACCCTCTACCCTCTACCCTCTATGCATCACATCGCCATCTTCCCCGGCACCTTCGACCCCTTCACCATCGGCCACCGTTCGCTTGTCGACCGCGGCCTGGGGTTGGTGGACGAGATCATCGTGGCCATCGGCACGAACGAGAACAAACGGACCTACTTCCCGCTCGAGAAACGGTTGGAGTTCATCCGCACCCTCTATCGCAACGAGCCACGCGTCCGTGTGGCCGCCTACGACACGCTCACCGTCGACTTTGCCCACACCGTCGGCGCCCGCTTCATCCTACGCGGCATCCGCACGGTCAACGACTTTGAGTATGAAAAGAACATCGCCGACGTCAACCGTAAGCTCGCCGGCATCGAGACATTCATCCTCTTTACCGAGCCGGAGCACACCCACATCAGCTCCTCCATCGTGCGCGAGCTGCTGCATTTCGGCAAGGACATCTCCGACTTTATCCCCCCCGAGATCCGCGACATGGCGCAGACGTAAAACCTGCCTCCGATTCGGGTCCAACCATTGGTTTGAAGCAAAACCGACCCCCGATTTGGGCCAAACCATTGGTTTGAAGCAAAACCGACCCCCGATTTGGGCCAAACCATTGGTTTGAAGCAAAACCGACCCCCGATTTGGGCCAAACCATTGGTTTGA
>CALHPT010000019.1 GCA_938036405.1 uncultured Tannerella sp. | reverse complement strand
CGCCATGCCCGCTATGTACATCGCTGACGGACACCATCGCTCTGCCGCCGCTGCACTCGTTGGCGCGGAGAAGGCTAAGCAGAATCCGAACCACCGTGGCGATGAGGAATACAACTTCTTCATGGCCGTTTGCTTCCCCGCCAACCAGCTTACGATCATCGACTACAACCGCGTAGTGAAGGATCTCAACGGACTCTCCGACGAGGAATTCCTCAAGAAGCTGTCCGACGACTTCATCGTGGAGAAGAAGGGCACGGAGATCTTCAAGCCTTCGCGCTTGCATGAGTTCTCGCTCTACCTCGGTGGCAACTGGTACTCGTTGGTGGCTAAGCCGGGCACGTACAACGACAACGATCCGATCGGGGTGCTCGACGTGACGATCTCTTCGAACCTGATCCTCGACAAGATCCTCGGCATTAAAGATCTCCGCAGTGATAAGCGCATCGACTTTGTCGGTGGCATCCGCGGACTGGGCGAGCTTAAGAAGCGCGTCGACAGCGGAGAGATGAAGGTGGCCCTCGCGCTCTACCCCGTCTCCATGAAACAGCTGATCGACATCGCTGACACGGGCAACATCATGCCGCCTAAGACGACCTGGTTTGAGCCCAAGCTCCGTTCGGGACTAGTTATTCATAAGCTGAGCTAACCTCATCCTCGAGACAGAGAGACCACACAATCAACCGCCAAAAAGAGAGGACACGGGAAGGATTCGCACTCACAAACGAACCTTTCACCGTGTCCTTCTCATATCCACACACCTCAGAGACAATGATCAAAAACATCGTATTCGACATGGGCGGCGTGCTGGCCAAGATCCATCCGGAGCGCGCCATACGCAGCTTCGAAGCCATCGGCGTGGCTGACGCCGCAGACCTCATCAACCCGTATAACCACAGCGGACTCTTCGGCGACTTGGAACGCGGTACGATCGACACAGACGAGTTCATCCGCCGACTCTCCGCCCATTGTGGCCACGAGCTCGACCCCGCAGACGTGCGCCGCGCCTGGCTCAGCATAGCCAATCCCGCGGATGTCGAAAAGCTCGACTACATCCTCAGCCTCCGGCCCCGCTACCGCCTCTATGTGCTCAGCAACAACAACCCCATCGTCACGGGTTGGGCACGCACGAGTGAGTTTTCCGCTGCTGGTCGCCCCGTCATGGACTATTTCGACCGGCTCTATATCTCCTACGAGATGCATTGCATGAAACCTGAGCCGGAGATCTTCCAACGCATGATCGAGGACAGTGGCATGGTACCGGCCGAGACTCTCTTCATCGACGACGGCGCACACCATCTGGTCACCGCCCGATCGCTTGGCTTCCACACGATCCTCGCCACCAACGGCGGCGATTGGCGCCCAGACGTAGACCGATTCCTTCGCGAGCACGGCGCATAAATCATCATCCTCCAGCCATGACGCTGGTAAACCACAAACAATCTTCCCCTTTATCCTTATGAAAATTCCCTTCCGCATTTCCCTTCTCGGATGGGTGGCCATCGCCATCGCAGGCGGCATATTACTGGGCCAATTCATGCCCGCCGCCATCGTCCGATTCTTCGTCACGTTCAACTCCCTCTTTGGCAACTTCCTCTCGTTTGCCATCCCGCTCATCATCCTCGGCCTCGTAGCCCCCGCCATCGGCGAGCTGGGCAAGGGTGCCGGCCGGTTGCTACTCATTACGGCACTTATCGCCTACGGATCGACCATCTTCTCCGGCTTCTTCACCTACCTCACCGGCTCGGCCGTCTTTCCCCACATTCTCTCCGTCGGCACGCAGTCGCTCGAGGCCATGCAGAACCCCGAATCGGCTATGCTCACGCCCTACTTTACTGTTGCCATGCCACCCGTGATGGACATCATGACCGCCCTGCTTCTGGCCTTTGTGGTCGGTCTGGGGCTTGCCTCCATCCCCGGCGACACCCTCCAGAAGGCTTGCATCGACTTTCGCGACATCGTCTCGCGCCTCATCGAAACCGTCATCGTGCCCCTGTTGCCGCTCCACATCTTCGGGATCTTCCTCAACATCACCGTCAGCGGACAGGTAGCCGGCATCATGGCCATGTTCCTCAAGGTCATCCTCGTCATCTTCGTGTTGCACGTCGCCCTGCTACTCATCCAGTTCACCATCGCCGGCGTCTTTTCGGGCAAGAACCCATTCAGGCTGCTGAACAACATGCTACCGGCTTATGCCACGGCCCTCGGCACCCAGTCGTCCGCCGCAACGATCCCTGTGACGCTCAAGCAGACGCTCAAGAATGGCGTCCGTGAGAGCATCGCCGTCTTCACCGTCCCGCTCTGCGCCACGATCCACCTGGCCGGTAGCACGATGAAGATCACCGCCTGCGCGATGGCCATCCTCCTCATGTCCGGCCAACCTATCGACCCGGCCGCTTTCAGTGGCTTCATCCTTATGCTCGGCATTACGATGGTCGCTGCACCCGGCGTGCCCGGCGGCGCCATCATGGCTGCCCTCGGATTGCTGAACACGATGCTCGGCTTTGACGAAACCCTCCAGGCGCTCATGATCGCGCTCTACATCGCCATGGATAGCTTCGGCACAGCCTGCAACGTCACGGGCGACGGTGCCATCGCCGTCATCGTGGACCGCATCGCCGGCCAGCGCCCCGGAGAACCGCAAAACGCGTAAGGACAAGCAGCATCCCCGGAAACGCTGGCCCAACTTGGGCAACGACCCGCGTATAACGGAAACAGCCCCCACCCGGACATGCCGAGTGGGGGCTTCTTAATCATGCGAACGGATGAGGCGTCAGGGCTTCTCGCCCTTGTCGCCGCCTGGTATCCGGCGCTCTAACAGATAGGAGCACAGCAGGCCAAGGCCGCCGAAGACGAGCACGGGTGCGCCATAGGCCACTTCGAAAAGCGGTTCTTCGGTCCATTTCTCCATGCTGTATCCGCCGTGCGCCAGCATCGTGTTGATGATCAAACCCACCAACAGTCCCATGCCCACGCCGATCAGCAGGCAACCCAAACGCAACCCGGTGAACGACCGCCGGAACTCACTGCCGGAGCCGCACAAGAGGTCGGGTGGCAGGCCGTCCATGCGGCTCATTTTCTCGATCATCATTTCTCGCTCCCGCCGTCGCGAGGGCAACTCGATCATCTTATACGTGAAGTAAAAGACGATACCAACAACACATATAGGAACTAAACCCTCCATAACTCAATGTTTTTGATTTAAACGCTGATTAAATATCGATTGAACACTCTCTTTTGTTTGCCCTATGGACGCAAAAGGCGGATTCAGGTTACAGGGGAGGGGGAAGAAAAAACGAAAAACGAATCGCATCCGGGTGCCCAATCCGGCAGCGCCCCGCCTAGCATTCGACCCAAATAGGCCGCCCTCCCTGACACCCCTGTAACCTGCGACGCATCTTTGCGTCATATCCCCGCCAAGGCAAAAGAACGGATAGCTTACACTGAAGAGAAATGTTCGACGACGAGACCTATATCAACCGCGTATTGGACGGCGACACCGCCGGCTTCGCCCCGCTCATGGAGCGATACGGCCGACCTGTCTTCGCCCTGCTCGTCGGCATGACTGGCAACCGCGCCGACGCCGAAGAGCTGGCGCAGGATGCCTTCCTCAAAGCCTTTCGGTCGCTCCGTTCCTTCCGACGCGATAGTAGTTTTGCCACGTGGATCTATCGCATCGCCTACAATACGGCCGTCTCCGCCCTGCGTCGCAAGCGCCCCGATCAGCCCGCCTCGATGGACGACAACGCCACAGAACGGCTGCCCGACCCCGTTGACGACGACGATACGGAGGCCACTGAGGAGCGTTTCCGTCGCCTCGACCACGCCCTGGAGCAGCTCCGGCCCGACGATCGCGCCCTCGTCCACATGTTTTATAAGCAAGAAAAGACGGTCGAAGAACTGGCCGTCATCACCGGGCTGAGCCTCTCCAACGTGAAGGTGAAGCTCCACCGCACCCGAAAGAAATTGATGAGTTTAATGCAAGCTATGGAGGATTGACCCATGATAGAAGAGAAGGAAAAAGACCCCTTGCGCGAGCTTTTCGCCCGCCTCCCGGAGGCCGATCTGCCCGACGGATTTGCTGCGCGCACGATGGAGCGCATTTACCGGGAAGCCCAATTGGCCGAAGCCCGGCAACGTCGCTGGGAACGCATCTTCATGGCCGTGCTATTCGCCCTGCCGGTCGTGACCCTGCTCATCGTGTTCTTCGTGCTGAAGATCACCCTACCGCTGCCCGACCTGCGTCTCGCCTGGCCAGACCTGGCGGCCTGCCGATTCTATTTTTACATCGGCATCCCCGTCTTCCTGCTCTGGACGGCCGACTCCATCTTCCGCCGGACCATCTTCCGCTCGCGACACTAAGAAGCTGTTCGGGTATTTATTCCGGATGGGACGAAAACGATGGATAGAAGAGACATCTGCGGGTCGCCCCATAAGACGAGCACGTTTTGGGGACGATTATATTAACTCAGAACTTTGCGAGTTAACGTCGCTGCACTACATTATTAAGTCGCAAAATTGCGAGTTAACGTCGCTGCACTACATTATTAAGCCGCAAACTTGC
>CALHPT010000018.1 GCA_938036405.1 uncultured Tannerella sp. | reverse complement strand
AAGCCATTAAAAGTCGTCTTTCGATTTGCGGAACTTCCGCAAGCATTATTCAAAAGGAAAATCCCCCGGCGAAAGGGGGATGGGAGGCCTTTTCGCCGGGAGGGGGAAGTGATCCGAAAAAAAATCCCGGGGTGATCCCTTACTTCTCCGGCACGGCCTCGAGGGTGGCCACGAGCAGGCGCCACGACTTCTCGACCGAGGCGATGCCCACGGCCTCGTCGGGCGAGTGCGGGTGCGTGATGTCGGGGCCGAACGAGATCATGTCCATGTCCGGATAGGCCTCCTGAATGATGCCACACTCCAGGCCGGCGTGCATGACGGTCACGTCCGGCTTACGGCCGAAGAGCGACTCGTAGGCCCTCTCCATCGTCCGCAGGATGGGCGAGTCGATGTTGGGCTGCCAGCCGCCGTAGGGGTTGGACAGCTCCACCTTGGCGCCGGCCAGCGAGAAGACGCTTTCGATCGACGAGCAGAGCGCGTCCTTGCGACTCTCGGACGAGCTGCGGACGAGGATCTTGACGTCGATCCGGCCGGCAGCGGCGTCGGACTGGACGATGGCCAGGTTCGACGACGATTCGACCGTCCCGGGGAAGTCGTGCAGCATGCTGATCGGGCCGTTCGGGCAACCCTCGACGGCGTTGATCAGGTCGTCCTGAATCTCTTCGGGGATGAGCGTGGCGGGCAGCTCGGGCGTGCGTTCGGCGGTGAAGCGGATGTCGCCCTCCACGCCCTTGTACTCCGCGCGGTAGAGCGCCTCGTGCTCGCGGGCGAGCTGCTCCACGTCGGCCACGCGGTCAGCGGGCACCGTGACGAGGGCCGAGACCTCGCGCGGGATGGCGTTGCGGAGCGAGCCGCCCTCGACCGAGGCCAGGCGCACGTCGTAGTGGCTGACGGCCTTCTTGAGGAAGCGGAAGAAGAGCTTGTTGGCGTTGGCGCGGCCCAGGTGGATGTCGACACCCGAGTGGCCGCCCTTGAGTCCGGCCAGGGTGAGACGCAGCGCCACGTCGCCCTCGGGCGTCGGCTCGCCGTCGCGATAGTGGAAGCTGATGTTCATGTCCACCCCGCCGGCGCAGCCTACGAAGAGGCGCCCCTCCTCTTCGGAGTCGCCATTGATCATGATCGTGCCCTTCAGGAAGCCGGGCTTGAGGCCCACGGCGCCGTCCATGCCCACCTCCTCGTCGATCGTGAAGAGGCCCTCCAAGGGGCCGTGCTTGATCGTCTTGTCGGTCAGGGCGGCCATGGCCAGCGAGACGCCCATGCCGTTGTCCGCGCCGAGGGTCGTGTCGCGCGCCGTGACCCACTCGCCGTCGATGTAGGCGTCGATCGGGTCGCGGAGGAAGTCGTGCGCTACGCCGGCGTTCTTCTGCGGCACCATGTCGACGTGCGCTTGCAGCACGACCGTCTGCCGCCCTTCGTAGCCCGGCGTAGCGGGTTTGCGGATGAGCACATTGCCCACCTCATCCTGGTGCGTCTCCAGGCCATGCTTCTCTCCGAAGGCCTTGAGGTAATCGGTTACTTGTTTCGTGTGACCCGTCGGACGCGGGATCTGTGTGAGGTCATAGAAATAACCCCAGACGGCTTCAGGAGCCAGTCTCTTGATTTCTTCTGCCATGATTTTGAATTGGGTGATAAGTGATATGGTTATTATGAGTTACATGAAAAATTCACGGGCAAATGTAACAAAGGCCTCCGGGGCGCCTACGGCCGTCAGCGATTTACTGCCGCCTGTCCTCATCTCCGCGGCGTGGATTGTGGGCCGGGGGGGGCAAAGGCCCGTACTTTTGCGGCCACGAAACATGTACACTACAAGAGATAGAATGAAAAGACAAAGACGATGCTCCCCGACGCTGGGGATAATGGCCTGCGCCCTGTTGATGATCACAGTCGCGCCCACCGCTATGGCCGGGCGTACCGCCGAGATCCCGGAACCCATACGACGCTTCATCGAACGCCCCATCCTGCGCGGCGCCTCGGTCTCGTTCGTCGTCAAACGCGTCAAGGACGGCAAGACGCTCTATAACTACGAGGGCGACCGGCAGCTCACGCCGGCCTCAGTCATGAAGACCGTCACCTCGGCCACGGCCCTCGAGCTCCTCGGCGAGGATTACCGCTTCGAAACGACCGTGGAGTACGACGGCGAACTGCGTCCGGACGGCATCCTGGACGGCAACCTCTACATCCGCGGCAGTGGCGACCCGACGCTCAACTCGTCCGAGTCGCGCACCCCCAAAGACAGCGTCGTCAACGCCTGGGTCGACGCCGTGCGCGCGGCCGGCATCCGCGAGATCACCGGCGCCGTGGTGGCCGACGAACGCGTCTTCGACAACGAGGGCGTATCCATGAAGTGGCTCCTCGAAGACCTCGGCAGCTCCTACGGTCAGGGCTGCTACGGCCTGAACATCTTCGATAATCGCATCGGCATCTCGCTCTCCAGCGGCGCCAAGGGCACTACGCCGCAAGTCACCGCCGTCACGCCGCGCGTCGAGGGACTCACCTTCCACAACTACCTCCGCGCCGCAACGAAAGACAGCGCCTACGTCGTCGGCTTTCCCTTCGCCAACGAGCGCTCCCTCTTCGGCACACTCCCCGCGCGACGTTCGGGGCTTTACCTCGGCGCCGACCTGCCCGATCCGCCGCTCTTCGTGGCCCGTTACGTCAGCGAACGCCTCCGCGACCGCGGCATACGCATCCGTAAGCGCCCCTCCTCCATGCGCATCGAGGCCGAGGCCGGACGTGAGACGTCGCGCCCCCGTCGCCCGATCATCACCACCCGCTCCCGCCCCCTCCGTGAGATCGTGCGCGCCCTCTGCGTCGTCAGCCACAACCTCTACGCCGACGCCCTCCTCAAGACGCTCGGCCGACGCCTCACCGAGAGCGAACAGTCGTCCTTCGGACGCGGCGCACAAGTCGCTCGTGGATACTGGCAGGATCGCGGTCTGGACGCCTCCTCGCTGTGGATGTACGACGGCAGCGGCCTGGCGGTGACGGGCAAGGTGACGGCCTCCTTCCTCTGCGACATGCTGACCTACATGGCCACGCAGTCGCGCGCCTCAGAAGCCTTCTATCAGGCCCTGCCGCTGGTCGGTCGTGAGGGCACGGTGCGCCGCATGCTGCGCGACACCGATCTGGACGGCCGCGCACGCCTGAAGGGCGGCAGCATGAGCCGTGTGCTCTGCTACGCCGGCTACGTCGACGACGAGGACGGCGTGCGTTATGCCGTAGCCGTGATGGCCAACAACTACACCGGCGGCGTGCTGTCCATGCGCCAAGCCATCGAGTACCTGCTGGTGGATGTGTTTGAGTGAGCATTAGGCAAGCCCGTCCGCGCGCTTATTTTTGCCGCCCTTTTCGCTGATAGGACTATCAGCAATCAGATTTGACTATACGTATATATATCACCATCCACTTATTATGACGAAGAAAACCATACAGCAGCTCCTTCAGGAGCGCATCCTCATCCTTGATGGGGGCATGGGGACAATGATCCAAGGCTTCCGACTTTCGGAGGCCGACTATCGCGGCGAACGCTTCGCCGACTTCCCCAACCAGATCAAGGGCAATAACGACGTGCTCAACATCACGCAGCCCGACATCCTGCGCAACATCCACCGGCAATACCTCGACGCCGGTGCCGATATTTTCTCCACAAATACATTCAACGCCAACGCCATCTCGATGGAGGATTACGGCATGCAGGAGTTCGCCCGCGAGATGAACCTCGCCGCCGGACGCCTCACTCGCACGTTGGCCGACGAGTATATGGCGGAACACCCGGACCGCACCGTCTTCGTGGCCGGCTCCTTAGGGCCGACGAACAAGACGGCCTCGATGAGTCCCGACGTGAGCGATCCGGCTTATCGCGCCGTGACCTACACGGATCTCTTCCGCGCTTACTACGAGCAGGTCGATGCACTCATGGACGGAGGCGTGGACGTGATCCTTTTCGAGACGACTTTCGATACGCTCAACGCCAAGGCGGGCCTCGAGGCGGCCGTTCAGGCGATGGACGACAAGGGTCGCGAGCTGCCGATCATGCTTTCGCTCACGCTCACGGGTAAGGGTGGGCGGACCTTCTCGGGTCAGACGCTCGGCGCCTTTCTCGCCTCTGTGCAACACATCCCGCTGCTGAGCGTCGGCCTGAACTGCTCCTTCGGCGCGGCCGACATGAAGCCCTACCTCAAGGAGATGGGCGATCTGGCGCCGATCTACATCAGCGCCTACCCCAACGCAGGCCTGCCGAACCAGTTCGGACAGTATGACGAGACGCCGGAGAAGATGGCCGTGCAGATCAAGGATTTTATCGACGAGGGACTCGTGAACATCGTCGGGGGGTGCTGCGGCACGACGCCGGCACACATCGCCCACTTTCCCGAGCTGGCGCGTGGCAAACGGCCGCATGTGCCGGCCGCACCACCTAAGGCCGACACGCTCTGGCTCTCCGGGCTGGATCTGCTGGAGGTGAAGCCGGAAAACAACTTCCTCAACATCGGCGAGCGATGCAACGTGGCCGGCTCGCGTAAGTTCCTCCGACTGGTCAAGGAGAAGAAGTATGAGGAGGCGCTCACCATCGCCCGCAAGCAGGTGGAGGACGGCGCGCAGGTGCTCGATATCAACATGGACGACGGCCTGCTGGAGGCCGAGGACGAGATGCGCATCTTCCTCAACCTGATCGCCTCGGAGCCGGACATCGCCCGCGTGCCCATTATGATCGACTCCTCGAAATGGAGCGTCGTAGAGCAGGGGCTGATGTGCGTACAGGGCAAGAGCATCGTCAACTCGATCAGTCTGAAGGAGGGCGAGGAGGAGTTCCTTCGTCATGCCCGGCGTGTGCGTCGATTGGGGGCCGCTGCGGTCGTGATGGCCTTCGACGAGACGGGTCAGGCGGACGTCTTCGAGCGTAAGATCGCCGTCTGTGAGCGTGCCTACCGATTGCTCACCGAGAAGGCCGGCTTCCCACCGCAAGACATCATCTTCGATCCCAACATCCTAGCCATCGCAACGGGTATGGCTGAGCATAACGGCTACGGACTGGATTTCATTCGCGCCGTCGGCTGGATTAAGAAGAACCTGCCCGGGGCTAAGGTCAGCGGTGGCGTCAGCAACCTCTCGTTCTCCTTCCGCGGCAACAACTACGTGCGCGAAGCCATGCACGCCGTCTTCCTCTATCACGCCATCCGCGAGGGCATGGATATGGGTATCGTGAACCCGTCGACATCGGTCACGTACGAGGATATCGAGCCGTCGTTCCGCACGCTGCTGGAGGATGTGATCCTAGCGCGTCGCCCCGAAGCGGCCGAGGAGCTGATCACCTATGCACAGAACCACAGTGAGCAGGCGTCGGGCGAGCAGGACAAGGTGCAACACGACGCATGGCGCGACGGATCGCTCGAGGAGCGATTAGAATATGCGCTACTGAAGGGCATCGGCGACTTCCTCGAGGCCGATTTGGCCGAGGCGCTTACGCGATACGACCGCGCCGTATCCATCATCGACGGGCCGCTGATGAACGGCATGAACCGTGTCGGCGAACTCTTTGGGGCCGGTAAGATGTTCCTGCCGCAGGTGGTCAAGACGGCGCGCACGATGAAGAAGGCGGTGGCCATTCTGCAACCGGCTATTGAGGCCGAAAAGACGTCCACGGAGGGCGCCGCCAAGGCGGGCAAGGTGGTCTTTGCCACGGTGAAGGGTGACGTGCACGACATTGGCAAAAACATCGTCTCCATCGTGTTGGCATGTAACAATTACGAGGTGATCGACCTCGGCGTCATGGTTCCGGCAGAGAAGATCATCCAAACCGTGCGCGAGGAGAAGCCCGACCTGCTCTGCCTCTCGGGCCTCATCACGCCGTCGCTCGAGGAGATGGTGCATGTGACGGAAGAGATGCAGAAGGCGGGACTCAGCACGCCCATCATGGTCGGCGGCGCTACGACCTCGAAGCTGCACACGGCGCTCAAGATCGCCCCGCATTACAATCATCCCGTGATCCACGTCGTCGACGCGTCGCAGAACCCGCTCATCGCGGCCAAGCTGCTCAACCCGGATACGCACGATGCGTACGTGGAGCAACTATCGGACGAGTACGAACGCCTGCGTCGCGCTAAGTCGGGCCGTGCGCCGAAGCCGGTGTTACCCTTCGCCGAAGCGCGCGCACAGGGATTGAAGATCGACTGGGCCGCGTTCACGCCCGACGTGCCCCATGCACTCGGCCTGCAACACATCGAGCTGCCCGTCTCTGACGTGGCCACGTACATCAACTGGGTCTTTTTCTTCACCACCTGGCGCCTGCTGGGCCGTTACGCCGACTTGGCCGGCCTGCACGACTGCCCGTCGTGTCGCACCGAGTGGCTCGAGCGATTTGCCGAGGGCGAGGACCGCGAGAAGGCCAGTGAGGCGATGAAACTCTTTGACGACGCGCAGGCTGTGCTCCGCGAGCTGATGGCCGAGAACGCGCATTGCCGCGCCGCCGTCGGACTTTACCCGGCCGTCTCGGAGGGCGACACGATCCGTATCACCGGCCCGAACGGCGAGGATGTGCTCGTGCCCGTCATTCGCCAGCAGTCAGACGGCGAGCGGGGCGTGTGCCTCTCGTTGGCCGACTTCATCATACCCGCCACGGAGGGCCGCACAGACTATATCGGCGCCTTCGCCGTCACCGTTGGCAACTGCACTGAGTCGCTCCGTCAGCGTTACGAGGCCGAAGGCGACAGCTACCGCCTGATGCTGCTCCAGACGCTCTCTGACCGCCTGGCTGAGGCGTCGGCCGAGTGCCTGCACGTGAAGGTGCGCCGCACGTATTGGGGCTACGCACCGGACGAGGATCTGCCGCTCGACGAACTGTTCAAGGAGCACTTCCGCGGCATCCGACCGGCCGTCGGCTACCCCTCGCTGCCCGACCAAGACTTGATCTTCACGCTCGACCGCCTCGTCGACTTTGCCGGTCTCGGCATCACTCCGACCGAGAACGGTGCGCTTTACCCGACCTCGTCGGCCGCGGGTTTCTACTTCGCCCACCCCGATTCGCGGTATTTCAGCATCGCCCGCATCGGCGAGGATCAGCTGGCGGATTACGCCGAACGCCGTGGCAAGTCGCCCGACGATCTCCGACGTTTCTTGCAGAAGGTGTTGGAGGGATAAGGCAACTAAAAACTAAAAGCCGGGGCGTCAGGGACGCCTGCCAAGAAAGCCGGGGGCGTCAGGGATGTCAGCCAAGAAAGCCGGGGGCGTCAGGGACGCCTGCCAAGAAAGCCGGTTACATGTGGAGACATTCTCTGCATGTATCCGGCTTTTTTTATACCCTGCGGAAGCCTCCGGCCGGTAGGGTAGGGGCGTATCGCATACGCCCTCCCACACGCCCCGGTATATGGGGCGAATACGTGTTCCTCGTGTTCAAACGCCGTTTCATCGTCATTCAAACACGATTCAAACGTCATACAAATTCGGCCCTGCGGGCCGTCGGTGAGGGGCGTCAGGGACGCCAGCCAAGCTGGCCGGGTACCTCAAAAGCCCGTACCAAGCAAACTTCGCCGGCGTCCGCAGACG
>CALHPT010000017.1 GCA_938036405.1 uncultured Tannerella sp. | reverse complement strand
GACAATCCGGTCGGCCAGTTGCAGCACCTGACGGTGTGCGAAGCCGCCGATAATCGTTCCGCTCTCGATCTGAACAGGCGGTTCGCATTGCTTGGCGATCTCGATGATTTCGCTGAAATCTTTTTCTCCGCCGGGTCCTGTGTGGATGTGTTTACAGCCCGGATAGCCGGACGAGTTGGTCGTAAACATACGGCTTACGTACGTGTTTTTAGGCAAGGGTGGCACAATGCAGTTGGTGGTGAAAAGAATCGGCCCCTTGAAGGTCTCGAACTCCTCGCGTTGTTTCCACCATGCGTTGCCGTAATTGCCTACGAAGTGTTTGTACTTCTTGAATGCCGGATAATAGTGCGCGGGTAACATTTCGCTGTGCGTATAGACGTCGACGCCTGTACCTTCGGTCTGTTTGAGCAACGCTTCCATATCGTGCAGGTCGTGTCCGCTGATCAGGATGCCGGGACGGTTGCCCACACCGATGTTTACTTCCGTCATTTCCGGGTTGCCATATGTCGAGGTATTGGCCTGATCGAGCAAGGCCATCGTCTTGACCCCCACCGACCCCGTCTCAAGCACGAGGGCCGTAAGCTGTTCGCCGTTGAGTTCACCAATGGTTATGTCGCTCAGCGCACGTTCCATAAACGCATAAATCTCGTCGTCTTCATATCCCAGACGCATGGCATGCTCGGCATAGGCAGCCATTCCTTTAAGACCGTAAATCACGAGTTCTTTAAGCGAACGCACGTCGGCATTCGTCTCGCGCAAGACTCCTTCGACAAATCCTTTCTCTTCATACTCATCGACTACGGGAGCCCATACCACCTCTTCGGCATCGTACGGAGGCAGTCCCGCCTCGGCAACCTGTTGTTTCAGTTTGTCCCGCAGCGCGAAAGCACGTTCTACCCGAGCACGGATGCTCGCCTTGTCGAAATTCGCATTCGTGATCGTCGAAAACAACGCGTCGACCACCAGATGGTCGACTTCACGTTCTGTTTCCTTTCCGGCCCGGCGGAGGCCGGTAGTTAACACCCCGATGCCGCGAACGGCAAACAGCAACATATCCATCATGGCAGAGAGATCGCTCTTCTTACCACAAACACCCTGAACCGTGCAACCGGTCCCCTTAGCCGTTTCCTGACACTGGAAACAAAACATCTTAGCATCCATATCCTTCAATTTTTTTACATGTAACATCAATAAATTTCATGATGCAAATATCCGGATAGGTCTGTTCTTCAAATGTCACTTATGTGACAGAG
>CALHPT010000016.1 GCA_938036405.1 uncultured Tannerella sp. | reverse complement strand
CTCCACCGTGCAGTACCCCCTCGCCACGCCCTGCGGACCCGCCCAAGCCGGCCCCAACGTGACTCTCAACATCAGCACCGCCGGCCAGCCCATCTTCACCCCAGTGGGCTCATCTACGTCCTATGTGCCCACGGTACCTTTCGCCGGCACGCCCATCCCGTCGTACCAAATCCCTATGAACGGAACGACGCTGACCTACGTCAGAGCCATCTTCAAAAACAACAGCTCGGGCGCAGCCCGCAGCTTCCGAGCCGGAGTAAGCGCAGGAGGATTCTTCGGATGGGTCGATACCAGCAAGATCTACATACAGGTGGACAACAATCCACCGCGTAAGATCCGCAATCAGGAACTCGATATGAGCACGTACTCAAAGGTCTACAACCGTAGAGAGTTTGGCTTCATCAAACCTGCCTTGAAAGACAAACCCGCATCCATTGCCTTCGTCGCCGAAGAGACCGTTCCGCCGGGCAGCACCCTAACCGTCTATGCAGGTACTTACAACGGCGCCATCTACGACAATGGCAACCGCGAAGTCTACTATGAAGGCGACCTCTACACCAACAGAGGATCCGTCACCGTCTCTAATGCCAAAGGATTCTGCGGCAACGACTGGACGGGTAGCAACTGGCAGACTTCTCCCAACCTCTTCTCCGCACACTATATGTCGAAACCCGAAGAGATGACCTTTAAGCGCGCCGTCACGAAGGAGGCGAAGATCGTCGTCAGGCCCGCATCAGTGAACCGTGCCCCCGCCACCTTCACCATCGAAGCGCCTTCCTGGCTGACGATCGCCGATGTCAAGCTGAAAGGGGATCCAAACAACCCCAGCTATAAGATAAATTCGAGCGTCTCGGTGACGCAAACCCCACATGGGCCGCACAAACGTGAAGTGCGCATCTCTTCGACCAGTCAGGATCTATCATTCACTTGCGTTCTGCACGTCACCTACACCTCCTCCGCATGCACCGCACCTCTCACCAATCGCGACGACACCGTGCACTATACCGTCTCTCAGCAATGGCCAGACGGCACCACCATCCAGCGCGTGTCGCAAGTTGCACAACCCGTACACCACCTCTGCGACCTCCCCGGCATCGAGCTCGACACCTTCTATCTGCACCGCCCCGACATCGGCCTCAAGGAGAAGGTGATGCCTTGGCTGACAGAATTCGACGACGGAACGCCTGCCGATCGCGATAGTATCGATAATAACAAATTCATGGTCGGTGAAGACGGCGAAATGCATTGGGAGGGCAGCATAGCGCCCTCTGGCGGCCCGTATCACTACATCGATATGCCTATCGACGTTACGGTCACAGGGGTATGGGCTTTCGACTTCGCCACAGGTGAAAAGACGTTCGAGCCCAATCTCTCATCGGCCGTCGTCACCGTCGATGGTACACCCACCACGCTTCCCGTCACCTATACCCCCAGCACGACGCACCGAGGCTATTTCCGCATCCATAACCCCGCAGGATTCCCCGCCGGAAAGAAGGTTAAGATCAAAGTGCCCTTCACCACCCACGTGGGTCTCAACGGTGTCAGAGAAGCCATTATTCGCAGTGAGTTCTACGTCAGCAAGAATCCCGTGGCCAATCCGCTCAGCCCCACCTCCCCCGGGCGAGTCGGAACCGACGTGGCGAACGTACGCGCAAGAGTCGTCTCCCCAAACTGGAGCCTCAACGCCCCAACATCACCTATAGTCTTTACCACGCGAGCGCCT
>CALHPT010000015.1 GCA_938036405.1 uncultured Tannerella sp. | reverse complement strand
CGTCTGCGGATTCCGGTCGGAGTCGAGCCAAATGCGATCGATGGCGTCGGGGCCGGGCGCGTAGATCAGGTTCTTGTCGATGGTTTTGCACTCATGGGCCAGGTAGTAATCTGCCTGTGCACCTAATAATTCAACTGTCTTGCTCATATAATTTATTTTTGAGATGAAACATGATGATCAACCGATCATTGATGGCACAAAACTAAGATTAAAGCCGGATCGGGCGTTAAGGCTGACTGCGACGGTAGTCCACGAAAAGCTTCTTTGCCGGCTGACTCTCCGGAGACACCACCGCGACATGGGTGCCCCTAACGCTTACTTCTGATGACGAATGTATTTTTGCCCACTCTCAAAATAAGATAAACACCTATGTTCAAAGCTGTATTCCTCCGTTTGGTTGCCTTTATTTCCCGTCCGATGGACGCGTGGGAGGCATTGAGTCGTAAAAAGGTAAAGGATGAGGACGACTTCCTCTCGCATTTCCTCTACCCCATAATCGGACTCATTGCGCTGGCGGCATTTGTCGGCGTGCTCTTCACGGGCCAAGAGTTCGACTTTGTGATTGCGCTCAAGTCGGCCATCAAAGCGCTTGTGGCTTCGGCCGGAGGCTTCTTCTTGGCGTCATACCTGATGAACGAGCTGTGGGCCATCGTCTTCAAACGCCAACGCAGCATGAAGATCATCCAGCCATTCGTGGGTTACTCCTCGTCGCTGCTGTTCGTGATCGAGATCGTGCAATCGTTCTTCCCCGAGCTGATCTTCCTGCGCATCCCGGCGCTGTACACCATCTATATGATCTGGGCGGGCGCGGTGAACTTCCTACGGGTGGAGAATGAGGTGCAGCTGAAGTTCACGACCATCGCCTCGTTCATCATTATCGGCACACCGGCCATCATCTCCTTCCTCTTGTTTATACTCATGCCCGGGCTCCGCTTCTGACCTCTCGCCCGGCCTCACCATTCCCTATACCTATTATATATACGCATCATGGCAAAAGAGAAACCTACGAACCAAATCACGATAAAGAATAAGCGCGCCTCGTTCGACTACGAGCTGCTCGAGACCTTCACCGCCGGCCTTGTACTGACGGGCACAGAGATCAAGTCCATCCGCCTGGGCAAGGCCAGCCTCGTGGACACGTTCGCCATCGTCGAGCGCGGCGAGGTGTGGGTGAAGAATATGTACGTGGCCGAATACTTCTTCGGGACGTACAACAACCATGCGCCGCGCCGCGACCGCAAGCTGCTGCTGAACCGCAAGGAGATCCGCCGACTGCAGACGGCCGCCAAGGATCGCGGCTTCACCCTCGTGCCCACGCGCCTCTTCATCAACGAACGCGGACTGGCCAAGCTCGTCCTGGCCATCGCCCGAGGCAAGAAGGAGTACGACAAGCGGCAGTCGATCCGCGAGCGCGACGACCGCCGCGAGATGGACCGCATGTTCAAGAAATAAAGCCTCCTTTTCGGAAGAGAAAACCATGTCACTCGTGGAAGGGACCATCGGGCAGAGGATCTGGCTGTGCGTACGCCGCGCGCTACCCAAGTCAGCGCAGACGTGCCTTTGGCTGCTCAAGATCATCCTGCCCGTCTCGCTGGCCGTGCGACTGCTGCAATACTCCGGGCTGCTCGGCCAGGCGTCGGGCTTTCTCGCGCCCGCCTTCAGCCTGATCGGGCTGCCGGGCGAGGCCGCCATCGTCTTCCTGACCAGCATCTTCACGCCGCTCTATGCACCCATTGCGCTGATGACCTCCATGCCGCTGACGGTGCGCCAGCTGACCATCCTCTCGCTCATGTGCCTCCTCTCGCATAGCCTGCCCGTGGAGTGCGCCGTACAGGGCCGCACGGGGTCGACCTTCGCGGGCATGTTCGTGCTGCGCATTACGATGAGCTTCGTCATGGCCTTCACCGTGCACCACCTCATGCCCCACGGCGCCTTCGACGCACCTATCGGCATCACGGGTGCCGTCGCCGTGAGCCACTCCATCGGCGACGTCCTCATGCTTTGGTTGCGCAGTTCGCTACGCATCGCGTTGCTCTTCGCTGCCATCGTCCCCTCGCTCATGATCCTGCATTACATCCTCGACGAGTTTGACCTCCTGCGCAGCCTCTCGCACCGCATGGCCCCCGTGATGGACTTCTTCGGCCTGCCGCGCGAATGCTCCTTCCTCTGGCTCGTGGGTAACATCGTGGGCCTGAGCTACGGCAGCGCGATCATGATGGAACAGCTGAAGCAAGACTCCATCTCGCGCCGCAGCTGCGACCTACTGAACCACCACTTGGCCGTCTCACACTCCCTGCTGGAGGACACGATCCTCTTCGCCGCCCTCGGCGCCCCGTGGCTTTGGATCATCCTGCCGCGGTTGGCCTACGCCTTCGTCGTGGTGCGGATCAAACTGCTTGTGGAGCGGTTGCGGGCTAACAGCATGAGACTTTAGGCGCGCCTCAAGAGAATCAACCCACAGCTGAGGTGGCTGCTATGCCCATCCCGTCCTTATTCCGCCGATAAGGACGACGTCTTCACGCCCTCGGCCCACGTCTACATCCGCTATGGCGCCGCGTAGGGGCGGCCCTTGTGGACGCCCTTATTTTGTGCGTACCGGATGCGCCCCGAAGGGACAGTTCATCACCAGCCCGGGATAGAGCAAAGCGGCACCCTGGATAGGGATCGACGGTGATGATTTTCCCTTTGTATTATGTAAGGGCCCGTTTTTCTCTTCTTTCGTTCTTATATTGTTAAAAATGCAGGTTGCAGATCTGTTTTTGGGGGTTCTGTTTTGTGTTTCTGTTGCATGAAGCCAATTTTACCCCCGTAATTCAAAACACAACATAGTATGAAATCATCGACTTTATCTACTAAGAAAGTTGGGCCGCTCTTAACCACAGAATGGCATCAGGATGATCCTTTTAATCGTTACACACCGATTAAAGGGAAAAAACATGCGCCGGCGGGATGTGTGCCTATTGCTATCGCACAAGTTGTCAACTACCACCAAAGATTGGATGGAG
>CALHPT010000014.1 GCA_938036405.1 uncultured Tannerella sp. | reverse complement strand
CGCGGAAAGTCCCTTCAAGAGCCTCGGGAGGGTACTCACCATCGTGAGAAGTTCCCTCAAGAGGCTCTTGAGACACTTACCCGACAGGTGTCACTTCAAAACGCGCCTCGGAAAGAAGGGATTAAATACGTAGAACTACGTAATATGTCTCAAAAAATGCTTTTTCGGATGGGAGGACTTGGAAATGTGTCGCTTATGGAGCTTATTCCTGCGCGCCTTGTGGGCGACCGGTCTTTACGGCAGTCAGCTGCATAGACGATCCCAATCTGCCGGGCGGTTATATCATTCGAGTCATGCAGCATCAGATGCCAGCGGGAACGTATGCAGAAACCGCTTCTGGCCCTGCCCCTATTCCGGAGGCGGTATATACGTCTACGATCGACGGATACTCCAAACAGCCTCAACAACCTGAAGCTGACAACGAAGAGCGTCACGATCGACGGCGAGGAGTTCCCCCTCGCGCTGAGCCTCTCCACGGACGGCGTCGTTTACCTCTGTGTCGGCAACGCCGTGGATCCGGTGCTCACGCATACGGTCACCATGCCCGAAGTGAGTGGCGTCACGACCACACCGCGGGCAGGCATCTGGCCGGTGAACAGCCGGAGCAACTTCCGCTTCAGCGCCTCCTATCCGAAAGGCTCCCGCCCGCTGATGGTGCGCACCAATCGCCGTGTGCAGGGTGGCGCGCAGGAAGAGCTTTCGGGCATCCTCAACGCGAATGGGGAGTACGAATACATCGTGCCCAGCGTCCGCGAAGAGGTGATCCTCACCTTCGGCCCCGATCACGTCTCCAACGAGCTGATCATAAGCTCGGCCGTGTGGTCGCACGGGGAGCAAATCCATTTCCGTATCGATCGGAGCAACGTAGCGAGCATCTACTCCGTGGCGGGTCGCCTGGTGAAGCGCATCGACCTGCCCGCCGGCGAAACAAGCATCCCCATGCAGCGCGGCGCGTACATCATCACCCTGCGCGACGGCTCCGTGCATAAAGTGATCGTGAAATAAGAAGCCGTTAGGCCGCTCGTTCGGCCGCCCCGCATCCTCTTCAAGCGTAGAGAGGATCATTTCGAGGCTCGTTTTGGAACTCTCCGTCGTGGGAAGTCCAAAATGAGCCTCATTTTTTTGTCCTCCGCGATGGAGTGCATAAAATGGGTCACATTTTTGGGTCATCCGCGACAGAGAGGTCCAAAATGGATCGTGTTTTGGGCATATCCGCGACGGAGAGGTCCAAAATGGACCGTGTTTAGGTGCTCTCCGTTGCGGATATGTGCAAAATTGACCGTGTTTAGGTACCCTCCGTCGTGGATATGTGCAAAATTGAGCGTGTTTGGGTGCCCTCCGTCGCGGATGTGTACAAAATTGAGCGTGTTTAGGTGCCCTCCGCGATTGAGAGCACAAAATGGGTCACGTTTTTCAGATATACCCGTTGTAGGGGCGTATCGAATACGCCCTCCAGCCGTCCCCGCAGGGGACGAACAGGAAAACACGGCGCGTTTGCGAGAATCACGTATGGAGGAGGGACATTTCGAGGCACGTTTGGCAGCTATCTATGATCACGAGGCCTCCCCTCGGCCTCATTCATCCCTAATGTTAGGTATAGATGCGGCTAAAAAATCGCCATCATTAGCGACTACCGAACGGCAGTTCAAGCACTTGGAAAGACCTACATTTGCATCCATCTAAAAAGAACGATTCGAACGAATAATGGACAAAATGCTTTTCTCGGAAAACATGAAATTGGCCGATCTGATTTCGGCCAACCATAACCTCATCCTTATGCTGCCTCGTTTTGGTATCCCCTTAGGCTTTGGAGACCGAAGCGTGGCACGAGTTTGCACAATGTACGACGTCCCTGTGGACTTTTTTCTGCTCGTCTGCAATGTCTACACCTTCGATGCCTATCTGCCGAAAAAAGAGACACTCCAATCCATCGACATGCGCCTCCTCGTGCCTTATTTGCATGCTTCGCATCAGTA
>CALHPT010000013.1 GCA_938036405.1 uncultured Tannerella sp. | reverse complement strand
TGTTTGCTAGATACGATCGGGATAACTCCCCCCCGGAGCCGAAGCCCAGATTCATTACACCGCGCGAGAAAGCCCCCCAGGGCACCGTTCGGATTTGATTGGGCCGTTACCTTTGGCGCCGATTTTTCGGAGTGTGGGGGTACCTATTATTGTATGCGTCCAACCGATGAGCTCTGGAAAAGGGACTCCAGCCCAATGGGCGGGGTTCAGGCGAGGAAGATTTACTACAACACTACAATAGAAGAATGATCACAATGACAAGATTGAAAATGATGGCCGCGGGCCTGCTGCTCTTACTGGTGGCGGCATGTGGCGGCGCTAAGAAGGAACAGCACGGAGCGGGCCAGACGGACGCGACCGATGCGGAACGTACCGAACGACTCAAGCCGCGCTATGCCGAGGGCTTCAGCCTGCGATCCGAGGGCGGCGTGTGGCTGGTTGATATCCAAGACCCGCAGAAGGAGGACGAAGAGGGGGAGATGGCGGAGGGTGCCTACCGCTATGCTTTTGTGCCGCGCGGCAGTGACCTCCGGGCGCCTGAGGGCTACGAGCGGATCGAGATACCCGTCCGCAAGGTGGTCTGCATGACTACGCTACAGCTCTCCAACTTCATCGCCTTGGACCGCCGCGACCTCGTGGCCGGTCTGACCAGCACACGCCACCTCTTCGACCCGCAGATCAACGCCCAACTGAAGGACGGCCGCACGCGTAAGATCGGCATCGAGGGCAACTTCGACACCGAGGTGGTGATGGGCATTGCGCCCGACGTGATCCTCATCTCGCCCTTCAAACGCGGCGGTTACGAGGCACTCAAGGAGACCGGCGCACCGCTCATCCCGCACCTGGGATACAAGGAGCTGACGCCGCTCGGCCAGGCCGAATGGATCAAGTTCGTCGGCCTGCTGACCGGCAACGAGGACGCCGCGATCAAACGCTTCGACGAGATCGAGAAGCGATACAACGAGCTGAAGGCGCTCACGGCCGACGTCAAGGAGCGACCGGTGGTCTTCAGTGGCGAGATGCGTGGCGGCAACTGGTACGCCGTCGGTGGCAAGAGCTTCCTGGCACGCCAGTTCGAGGACGCCGGCGCCGACTATTTCCTCAAGGACGACCCCCACTCGGGCGGCTTCACGCTCGACTTCGAGACCGTCTACGCCCAAGCCGTCAACGCCCGCTTCTGGCGCATCATCAACAGCTACGACGGCACCTTCACCTACGACGCCCTCCGGCAGGAGGACGCCCGCTATGCCGACTTCCGAGCCTTCCGCGAGCGGGGCGTGGTCTACTGCAACCTCAAGTCGCAACGTTTCTACGAGGGCGTGCCCGTGGAGCCGGAGGTGGTCCTGGCCGACCTGATCCACGCCTTCCACCCGCAGCTGTTGCCCGACCATAAGCCGGTTTATTACCAACTGCTGAAGTAATGAAGCGGCATACGACACTCATTCTGACGCTCATCGCCGCCTCCATCGCGCTCTTCTTCGTGCTCAACTTGGTGCTCGGATCGGTGGCCATCCCACTGCGATCGATCGTGCATATCCTCTTCGGCACGGGCGAGGAGTCGGAGGTGTGGCGCAACATCGTGTGGAAGTCGCGCGTGCCCCAGTCGCTGACGGCCTTAGTGGCGGGCGCGGGGTTGGCCGTGAGCGGCCTGCAAATGCAGACCGTCTTTCGCAATCCGCTGGCCGGGCCATCGGTGCTCGGCATCAGCTCCGGCGCCAGCCTCGGCGTGGCGCTCGTCATCCTGCTCTCGGGCAGCGTGGGTGGCGTAGCGCTGAGCAAGCTGGGCTACATCGGCGAGCTGGCGCTCACGATCGCGGCCACCGTCGGCTCGCTGTCCGTCATGGCGCTCATCGTGTTCGTCTCGCAGAAGGTGCGCGGAAGCGTCACGCTGCTCATCATCGGCGTCATGATCGGCTATGTGGCCAACGCCATCATCGGCATGCTGAAGTATTTCAGCGTCGAGGAGGACATCCGCGCGTACGTCATCTGGGGCCTGGGCAGCTTCGCCCGCGTGTCGGGCAATCAGATGACGCTCTTCGTCGCCATCATGGCCGTGCTGCTGCCGCTCTCGCTGCTGCTGATCAAGACGCTCAACCTGCTGCTCCTTGGCGAGGGGTACGCCCGCAACTTAGGGCTGAACATCAAGCGGGCACGCCTGAGCGTCATCTCCTGCGCCGGCCTCCTGACGGCCATTGTAACGGCTTACTGTGGGCCGGTCATCTTCCTCGGGCTGGCTGTGCCACACCTCTGCCGCGGCCTCCTGCGCACGTCCGACCACCGCATCCTTATGCCCGCCTCCATCCTCACCGGCGCCTCGCTGGCCTTGGTCTGCAACCTCATCGCCCGCATGCCCGGCTTCGAGGGCGCCCTGCCCGTCAACTCCGTCACGGCGCTCATCGGCGCACCCATCGTGGTCTACGTGCTTTTCAGTAAACGAAGAAATGAAGTGAACGAATGAAAGAAACGACTATCCGCCTCCGCGACCTCAGCATCGGCTACCCCGACAAGCACAACACGAAGCGCGTGGCCGAACACCTCAACGCCTCGATCCACAGCGGCGAATTGACCTGCCTTTTAGGTACCAATGGCGTGGGCAAATCCACCCTGCTGCGCACCCTCTCGGCCTTCCAACCCCCACTCGGCGGCACGATCGACCTGCTCGACCGCCCGCTCTCCACGTATGATGACCGGCAGTTGGCCACCGTCATCGGCGTCGTCCTGACCGAGAAGAGCGACATCCGCAACATGACGGTCGAGGAGCTGGTCGGCCTCGGGCGCAGTCCCTACACCGGCTTTTGGGGCACACTCAAGGAGGGCGATCGCAAGATCGTGCACGAGGCCATCGCCCGCGTGCGCATCGAGCCGCTCACCCAGCGCATGGTGCACACCCTCAGCGATGGCGAGCGGCAGAAGGTGATGATCGCCAAAGCGCTGGCGCAGGAGACGCCCATCATCTTCCTCGACGAGCCCACGGCCTTCCTCGACTTCCCCAGCAAGGTGGAGGTCATGCAGCTGCTCCACAACCTGACGCACACGCTCCAGAAGACCGTCTTCATGTCCACCCACGACCTCGAGCTGGCGCTCCAGATCGCGGACAAAATCTGGCTCATGGACCGCGCCAACGGCATCGCCATCGGTACGCCTGAGGACCTCTCCTTAGAAGGCAAACTGAGCAGTTTCTTCTCCCGCAAAGGCATCACCTACGACACCGAAACGGGCTTCTTCCGCATCGACACGGACTACCGCCGCGAGATCCATCTCCAAGGCCACGGCAGCCGTTACGCGATGGTCCGCAAAGCCCTGCAACGAAACGGTATCCGTGCCGACCGCCACGTTGCCGACGACTCCCTCCACATCGACACCACCGGCTCCGCAGGCGATCCCTTCGTCATCCACCGCGCGGACGGTAGCACCCAGTCCGCCACCAACATCGAGGCGCTGCTGTCGCTGATTGCAGATCAATGACGAGCCAGAAATACCCAGAGACGCCCTTACCAAGTTCCGTCCCCTCCAGGGGATGAGGGCGTACCCGTCCGGAAAGTCCCCGTCCCCTGAGGGGATGGGAGCTTTTTTTGCGGTGACACCCCCGTCCCCTGAGGGGATGGG
>CALHPT010000012.1 GCA_938036405.1 uncultured Tannerella sp. | reverse complement strand
GGGTATATTCTTATATAATCCACAAGTGGTATGAGCGAGAGTTATGTATGTATATTTTTCAAATACAATTGTACATCACTCACAGTATACAATCATATCTTCTTAAATCCAGATTGCTGTATACCTTTGTATATCCGTTTCGCAAAGCGGATAAGATAGATATGTAAATCAACGATTGTATATGATGAATGAGAGAGAGCGAATTATGCAGGTGATGACACAGAAAGGCCTCACCTCCTCACAGTTTGCCGAAGCCGTCGGCATACAGCGCGCCGCCATGTCGCACATCACCTCCGGCCGCAACAACCCGAGCTTAGATGTCATGAAAAAGATTCTGGAGCGTTTCCCTGACATCAGCCCGGACTGGCTACTTCTGGAAAAAGGGCCGATGATGCGCGGCACACAGCCCACAGTCGTGCCACCAGAAACAAACGCCCCAGCACCCAGCCTCTTTGTAGATCATCCCCCCTTGCCATCCCCTCCGGAATCTCCCGCCAGCCCTACGCCAGAACTGCCTGAGCCCTCGAAAATCATTGCCCGAGAGGTCGACCGAATCCTGCTCTTCTACTCTGACGGCACGTTTGAGTCGTTTGTACCAGAGAGAAAGGAGTCTGTAGAGGGATAGTGCTTCTTGGCAGGGATTGGACTGAGAAACAGCTTCTACACAATATCCCCACACGATGCAACGTTTCGTAGATAAGTGCATCATCAGGGAAAAAAGTAGAAAAAACATGAAAGCATTACTGTTATCATTTTTCGTAGTCGTCTTGTGTTATTCCCTCTTTTTAGACGGGGAGAATGAGGCTGTTCCGGAAAATAAGCTCCACAATACGACCATGCAGACAGAGGCGTATGATTATGTTCATATGCGTGACACGACCACCTTTTACGCATCCTCTGTCCTTCCTTGGTCTTGATAGAGTCGGGGCATCTCGCCCTCCTTATTTCACAAAAAAAGTTGCAAGCGGAAACACCTCGTTCCCACTTGCAACTTTTTTATTGCCAGTTCTGAGTACGAAAAAAGGGGCAACGGTCAGTCCGTGCCCCCTTTTTGCGCTGTCTCTATTAAGTCTACTTACTGGCTGTTTCCAGCTTCTTCTTGAGACGGTTGATCTCGTCAGCCTGGTTTCGGATCGTAGTTAAGAGCGAGTTCAGCTCCTCGTTCTCAATCGACGAGGGGAACTGTGCCTCTACACGCAGGAGAAAGTCAGCAAGCACATTCATATAGTTATTGAAAGCGTCGTACGGGTTATCGTACGGGCTGAAGAGGTTGTAGTGCTTCGTACTCATGTAGTAGAGGTGGTCGCTGCTTTGCAGGTAGATCCAGTCCTGTTGGATACGACGGTTCTCACAGAGACGCACGCGCTCGCCGATCTCGTTGAGCTTTTGGAACGCCTCCTGCTGCAACACATTGCCGAGCCACGAGCTGCAATCCTTCTCCTCGTCCACCCACGATATGGGATAGGGCGTCGAAATAGAGTCCACAGGGTTCATTCGGGCGAAGACTTCGGAGGGCAAAGAGAAGGCGATGTTGTTCTTCTCCGCAAACTGTGGCAGGGCTTTGAAGAACTCGAAGATGCCTGTTTCAGCGGCGTGCATAGAGCCAAGCACCTCGTAGTTCATAAAGGCGTTGACCACTTTTTCTCCCTCGGCCGTGGCAGCAATGGCGGAAATGTACTTGTCGGCTGTTAGCGGATATTCCTTCCATGTGTGGTTGTCGAAACGGATAGAGATGTCTTCGCTGAAGCGGTCGTTCTTGAGCAGCAGTTTCAGCTGCGGACGGATGGCGGAGGCGTAGACGTAGTTCGGGCTCTTCCAACCCAACACATGTTTAGCACCTTCGGTCAACATACCCTCGAAGCCGAGTTCGTAGACCAGTTCGGAGATGTCGTCAGAATAGATCAGCTCGGTGTTGCGGAACACCTTCGGCGTAACGCCAAACAGGGCCTGGATCTTCTCCGTGTGCATGCGCACTTGTGTCTTGAATTCCTCTGCATCGCCTAACGAGGACAGGGAGTGTGCATACGTCTCGGCCAAGAACTCTACGCAGCCGAGTCCGGCCAGTTCGCGGAAGCTGTCGATCACTTCCGGAGCGTAGATCTCCATTTGCTCCAAGGCTGTGCCCGAGATGGAGAAGGCGACTTTGAATTTCCCGCCACTCTTGCGGATCATCTCCATAATGGCGCGGTTGGCCGGCAGATAGCATGTATCAGAGATGCGGCGGAAGATCTCTTCGTTCTGAAAATCGTCGTAGTAATAATGGTTGTTGCCGATGTCAAAGAAGCGGTAGCGCCTCAGGCG
The DNA here is from genome assembly GCA_938036405.1 of uncultured Tannerella sp. Lineage (GTDB taxonomy): Bacteria > Bacteroidota > Bacteroidia > Bacteroidales > Tannerellaceae > Tannerella. The sequence continues at coordinate 1,085 of CALHPT010000012.1, read as the reverse complement.
AAACGGTTGGTGTATCTGGAAGTAAAAGCAAATGGTCTTCATATCTCTCTCTTCTTATTTTATTGTTTACCAAACAGTACTTGATCATAGATTTTGCGGACTTTCTGTCCGGCGTATTCCCACTTAATGTTGTTGACCTCCTTGAGGCCTTCATCGCGGAGGAACGTGTGCAGCTTCGGGTAGGTAATGAGGCCGTACATGGCGTCGGCCAGGGCATCGATGTCCCAATAGTCCACCTTGATGGCATAGTCCAGGATCTCGGCGCATCCCGACTGCTTAGAGATGATGGAGGGCACGCCGCACTGCATAGCCTCTAAGGGCGAGATGCCGAAGGGCTCGGAGACGGAGGGCATGACGTAGACGTCGCTGGCTTTGAGGATCTCGTAGACCTGCTTGCCTTTCATGAATCCGGTGAAGTGGAAGCGGTCGGAGATGTTGCGTGAGGCGGCCAGGCGGATCATCTTGTTCATCATGTCGCCGCTGCCGGCCATGACGAAGCGCACGTTGTCCGCCTTCATCAGCACTCGGGCGGCGGCTTCGACGAAGTATTCCGGTCCTTTCTGCATGGTGATACGCCCGAGGAAGGTGATGATCTTGTCCTTCACGCCGCGCTTGTCGGGAATGGCGAGAATCTCGGGGCTGAGCGGCTCCACGGCGTTGTGGACGGTGGTCACCTTGGCCGGGTCTTGGTGATACTTCTCGATCACTGTGCGGCGGGTCAGCTCGCTCACGGTCATAATGTGGTCGGCATAGTCCATGCCGTTCTTTTCGATTCCGTAGACGTCCGGATTGACGTTGCCACGGCTGCGGTCGTAGTCGGTGGCGTGGACGTGGATGACGAGCGGCTTACCGCTGACTGTCTTGGCGTGGATACCGGCAGGGTAGGTCAGCCAATCGTGTGCGTGAATGATGTCATACTCTTCTGTGCGGGCGATGACACCGGCTACGATGGAGTAGTTGTTGATCTCCTCGAGGAGGTTGTCCGGATAGCGGCCCGAGAATTCGAAGCAGCCCAGGTCGTTCACGTAGCGATAGCTGAAGTCGGCATAGATATGGTCGCGCAGGCGGAAATAGTCCTGCGGATC
>CALHPT010000011.1 GCA_938036405.1 uncultured Tannerella sp. | reverse complement strand
AGTGTGTAAAATGACTATGCAACACCTGCGCGGCGCCGGCACAGTGTGTAAAATGACCATGCAACACCTGCGTGGCCTTTTCACAGTGTGTGAAACGACCATGCAACCCTTGCACAGCCCTTTCACAGTATGTGAAACGCCCATGCAACCCTTGCACAGCCTTTTCGGAGTCTCCGAAATAACCATGCACCCCTTGCACACCCTTTTCGGAGTGTGCGGCTGGGGCGATGCCCCCGGTCGCAGCGGGGTGTCGCATGCCTTTCTCCAAAAACGATGGAGGCGACGCCCGGCGTCATCGCGTGAGCGAAGCGGTGAGCCACAGCTCACGGCCGCGGAGGCGATAGCTATAGGTGTAGGTGTTAACGGCGCTGAAAAGCGAATAGCTGTAATGCCGACGGTTGAAGACGTTGCGCAGGTCGAGGCTGAGGCGTAAGGCGCGGTGGCGATACGAGAGGCCGAGGTCGAAGAGGGTGGCCGTGACGGGGCGGCCGGTGGGCCAGGCCTCGGTGGTGATGTCGGACGAGGCCGTGAGGAGCCATGCCGGGGCGGGCTGGAGATGCAGCCGGATGTCGTGCGTCTGCGAGAGATGCGACGACGTGCGGCCGCTGCGGATGCGGTTGAAAGTCTTGACGAAGCGGTAGCTGTAGGCCAACTCTACGGGGTCGCCGAAGGGCTTAGCGACGAGGGTCGGGGTGAACCAAAGCGTGCTCAGTTGGTAGTCATACCGTTGTTCATTTTGGATCATCGCCTGCAGGCCACGCGTGAAGCTGGCGTTGAGCGCCGCCTTGGTCCCGACGGACTGGAAGCGTTTGGTGAGGCCGAAGTAGACGCTTGCGTGGCGCGTATGATGCGGCATGGAGCGGGCCGTCGCTTCGATCAACCGCGGACTGACCGCCAGCGACGGCATCAGGCTGTTGCGCTGCTGCACGTACGAGGCGCCGACGTAGCAGAAAAGCATTTCGAGGGGCAGCTTGAAGTCGTAATCGGCCCGGGCGGAAAGCGTGCGGCTACGGGCGAGCAGGCCGAGGCCACGCCGCTCGGACGTCAGGCGATTGCGGATGGGCGCAGTGAGCAAGTCGGACAAGTCGCCGTCCGTCTCCGCATACGCCCCCTGCAGCCGGACGATGGATCGCGGCGAGAGCGCATAGTAGAAGTAAAGCGACGGGGCGGCCGTCCATCGGCCCGTCCGATAGGCCGCGGGATGGCTCCCCCGGTTGGTGTAGTCCTGAAACACGCCGCCCAGGGTGGTGGAGGCGCGAAAGATGAATCGCCGCAGCGGGTGGGTGTATTCGTATTGTGGCGAGAGGAGGATGCGCAGCGACGCGCCGTCCAACTGGTTGTCGGCCGCGATGGTATCCTGCATCAAAGCCGTCGTCACCCGGTCCGCGCCATAGTCCACCGTCAGCGGCAGGTAGAGGCGCGATGTCCGCGTCTCGTACGCCGCCGAGAGCGTCGTTCGGACGAGTAAATGCCGACCGGCAGCCCGTTGCGTGAGGCGTTCGCCGTCGCTCGTAGCGATGTCGAGACGTCCCTCGGGCGTGCGGTTGTAGCGGACGAACGAGGCGAGTCCCCAGCCCAGCTTCTCACTTTTCCAGCGCACCGAGAAGCGGTTCTCCACGTTGACCTCGCGGCCCTTCTCACGCTGTAACGACGCGCCCCACGTGCCGTCCGACATCGGGAGCGAAGCGTCCAGAAGCGTAGCGCCGGCCGTGAGGCGGTTCACGAGGTAGCGCTTCGAGCGGTTGTCTTTGTATTCCATCGAAAGGAAGGGCAGATGCCTCTCCACGTCGGGCGCATACTGCTGGGCGATGGTGATCGGCCCCGAGGCGGTGGGGTAGCACTGTTCGGAGGCGTAGCTGTGCCCCGTGCGGGTGTGTGCATAGCCCACGTTCGCCTTCAGCGTAGCCTCGGGGCGCAGCTTTTGGATCAGGTTCAGGCTCACGGCATGGTCTTGCGGGGAGATGTATCGCTCGCGTTTGATCGGGGGATGGGAGGCATTCAGCTCGCCCAACACCGCTCGAGCCACGGGCGTGTAGGCGTCGTCCGCAAAATGATCGCGGCCCTCCTGTTCGGCAAACTCTTTCGTATCGCCCAGCTTCAGGGCCGCCAGCAGCTGGAAGCCGGGATTGAACAGCATGCCCGCCCCCGCCAGATAGTAGCGCGTTTTGTCGCCTCGCCCGACGGTCGCCTCATAGGTGCCGACGGGCCGCAGTTTGGCGTGCTTGGATAGCTTGATGTTGATGGCCACATCGTCAGAGAACGCGGCCTCGTCCACCTTCACCGGCTGATGGTTCGTGAGGACTTGCACGGACGTCACGTACGAGGCGGGGAGGCTCTGCGTGGCTACGTTGTATTTCCCACCGAGCAGATCCAGCCCTTCGATGTAGAAGTCGGAGATGTCTTTCCCGAGGTATTTGATGGCGCCCTCGTCTGACACCTCCACGCCCGGCAACTTCTTCAGCGCATCGCTGAGCGTATAGTCGGCCGCCCCGGTGAAGGCGCTCATCCGATAGTTCAGCGTATCGCCCCGCTGATACACCTCGGGGGCCTTAACGACGACCTCTTGCAGGGCCTTGTTCTTGTCCCTCAATCGCACATCGTGACGCTTGTCCCCGACGTTGATCTGCGCAGTGTGCTTTTCGTAAGAGAGGTGAGAGACGACGATTCGGAGCTGCTGCGCGGCGTCGGCTTCATACGTGACGACGTAACCGCCCTGCGCATCGGTAAAGGCATAGGCGATGGTCTTATCGCGATCCATGATTTGCACCGTGGCCGCCTCCACGGCCTTGCCCGAGGCGTTCGCGACGGTGCCGCGCAACGTGTGCCCGGCGCGGAGCGGGAGCGCTCCGGCCAGCACAAAGACGAGGTACAAGAGCCACTTCATTCGACTTCCAGCGGCGTGTATCCGTTAGCCCGCATGCGCAGCTGCACCCCATTGACGAAGATCGACTTTCGGCCGCCTTCGCCCTTGCGAATGGTCATGTCCGACAGCGCCTCGGGCGGCAGATTGGCCATGGGGTTCTGCTCGAAACGGTTCTTGGCCTCGATGAACTTCTCGCGCGTCGTCTTGATTTCGTCGGGCAGCTCGCCCGTCACGACAGGCCCCGACGCGGCCCGAAACTGTATGGCGGTGAAGCGATGCACCCCTGCCGCATCTTCGGCCGCCATCACGAGGCCGGGCAGCCCGACGATTTTCCAAGGCCCGAAGGGGACGGCCACCTCCGGAGTGTACCACGCGATCCATTCGCGGCCGCCGTACGTCCCAGTCGCCTTCTTGCAGGGGTAGCCGCAGACTTCCTTCTCCTCGTCCACAAGGCGCCAGGCGATGGGGTTGATCTTCTCCTCGTAGGTGTATCGATAGGGGGCGATCACGCTGTGCACCGTGAGCCGATTGCTGGGGTCGTTCTGGTACACCGTTTGGTCGAAAAAGTGGTCGTTTCGCTCCACCCGTTCCTCCATCTCCTTCCGCTGCGCCTCCGACGCGCCGGGCTGCCGTGCGACCGAATCGAGCTGAAAGGCCGAATAATCCGTGAACACCGCAAACGCATCGGCGATCTGCAACAGGGTTGTGCCCCGATCGATGTTTCCGTCCGCACTTTTCACGTCGTACTCATAGATGCACGCATACTTCCCTTGCGCCGCGTGCTGGGCCGACATCGTCATGCAGCCGGCCATCAAAAGACTCATGATTGAAATTCGTGTATTCATACTGTATATCTGTTAGTGGGTGCATAGATAGATAGATAGATAGACGCAAGCCCAAAAGACTTCTCGGACGCTGAAAGCATCCATTAATCGATTCATGGAGGATTATCAAGGTGTTCAGCATGCGACATGACGGGGCGTCAGGGACGCCTGCCAAGTTTGCCAGGTACCCGGCCAGCTTCGCCGGCGT
>CALHPT010000010.1 GCA_938036405.1 uncultured Tannerella sp. | reverse complement strand
CTTTCTTTTTGGGGATTCATGGGAATCCGCGGCGCGGAAACCGTTCAAACAGCTGTTTTGATCCGAGATGAGGCTCAGAAGCGACTCAAACAGCCGTTTTGACTTGAGATGAGGCTCAGAAACGATTCAAACAGGTGTTTTGATCCGAGATGAGGCTCAGAAACGCTTCAAACTCTGGTTTCGATCCGAGAAGCATTATTGAGCAGGGGGAGGCGGACCTTTTCCGACTCTTTCCCGCGGAGGCGTACTTTTGCGGCGAACTAATCAATAGAATGGAAATGAAAAAGATCATTGGATTATGCATGCTGCTTGTTGTGGCGGCGTGCAGCGTTGTCCCCCTGACTGGGCGGCGGCAGATGCTGCTTGTCTCCGACTCGGAGCTGCTCAGTGCTAGTTTGACACAGTACAACGCTTACATGAAAAAGGCGGTTAAGTCGAGCGACAAGGCGAAAACCGACAAGGTCGTGCGCGTCGGACGACGGATTGCTGCGGCTACGGAGGAATATCTGCGCCAAAATGGTATGGAGAGCGAGGTGAAAAACTTCAGCTGGGAGTTCAATCTGATCAAGGACAAACAGCACAACGCCTTCTGTATGCCGGGCGGGAAGATCGTGGTCTACGAGGGGATCCTCGATTTGATGCCTACGGACGACGACTTGGCCGTGGTGCTCGGACATGAGGTGGCGCACGCCGTGGCCAAGCATAGCAACGAGCGCATGAGTCAGCAATTGGTGGCACAATATGGCGCGGCCATCCTCGGTGCGGCGCTGAGCAAGAAGTCGGCTGCCACGCAGCAAATCGCCTCCACGGTCTTTGGGCTTGGGGCGCAGGTGGGCGTCATGTTGCCCTTCTCGCGCAAGCACGAGTCGGAGGCCGACTATATGGGGCTGGTGTTTATGACCATGGCGGGCTACAACCCGAACGTGGCCGTGGGCTTCTGGCAACGCATGTCGCAGAACGGGTCGAGTGTGCCCGAGATACTTAGCACACACCCGAGCGACGAGTCGCGCATCGCAGCCATCCGCCGCTATCTGCCTGAGATGGAGAAGTACAAGCGGAAGAAGAACTGAGAAACGAAAAACGAAAAATGAAAAGTCCTCCGGGCGCAAGACTTTAAGGTCTCGTCGTCCGGAGGACTTTTCGTTTTATGGTGTGTGCCCGGTCGGATATCTGTTAGGGATTTAGGCACCTGTTTGGCTCCGCGCACACTGCGCGGCCTCAAACAGGCGCCTGTTTGGCTTCGCAAAAAACCAATGGAAGAAGGCTCTCTCTCCGTCAGGCTGCAAATGACCGATTGGGGCTGGTCGGAAATCGTTTTTCGTTTCCCCTACTCGAGATCCACGACGGTGATGCCGGCGCCACCGAGGCGGATGTCTTCGTCGGCAAAATGGGCCACACCGGGGACGGTCGGGAGGTACTGTCGGATCAGCTGGCGGAGGATGCCGTTGCCCGTGCCGTGAAGGATGCGGACGCGGTCGGCGCCGACTTGGATGGCGTCGTCGATGAAGTAGGCGACGGCTTGCAGCGCCTCGTCGCCACGCATACCGCGGAGGTCGATCTCCTGGCGGAAATGCAGGCGTTTCTCGTGCATGGCATCGGCCGTGTGTGCACTGAGGAAGGTGGCACTGCGCGCCGTGGCACGCTTCAGGGCGGCCTGGTCGACGCGCTCCAAACGCTCCGTGGTGACGGTACTCTTGATCGTCCCGAAGGCTACGACGGCCTGCTTGCCTTGTATTTCCAAGACGCTTCCGACGGCCGTCTGGCCCTTCATGCGCACCGCGTCGCCCGTGGCCAGCGGACGCTCTGCTTTCGGCTCGGCGACGGTCGGCTCCGTGGTGGTCGACGGCTTTTTCTTGCGCTCCTTGCGCCGCTCTTGACGCTGGCGCACCTGCTCCATCTTGCGGGCGATGCGTTCGTCGTCTTCGTTCGTTTGGCTGACGGTCTCTTTGAACGCGTCCAGTTCGCGGCGTGCGGCGCGCGTGCGTTCCTTCTCGGCCTGCGCCTCGCGGATCTCGCGGATCGTATTCTCGATGCGGGCATTGGCCTCGCCGACGATGCGTTGTGCGGCCTCTTTAGCTTCACCGATAATCGCTTTCCGTTGGCTGTTCACGGCCTCGAGATCGTGCTCGTAGCGCGCTGCCAGCTCTTCGAGTTGCTTTTCGCGGCGGCGGATGTTCTGTCGCTTGTTTTCCCAGTAACGCTTGTCGCGGACAATGTCCTGGAGATACTTGTCCATGTCGACGTAATCGCTGCCCACCTTTTCGGAGGCTTCGGCAATGACATCGTCAGGCAGGCCGATTTTGCGGGCGATCTCGATGGCGAATGAGCTACCGGGATGGCCGACGGAGAGACGGAAGAGCGGCCGCATGAGGTTGCGGTCGTAGAGCATGGCGCCATTGACGACGCCCTCGTGATCCTCGGCGTACTGCTTGAGGTTCTGGTAATGGGTGGTGATGACGCCGAACGCGCCGTGCCGGTTGAAGCGCTCGAGCAACGCCTCGGCCAGTGCGCCGCCGATGAGGGGCTCTGTGCCGCTACCGAACTCGTCGATGAGTAGCAGCGTGCGCTCGTTACCGTGACGGACGAAGTACTTCATGTTCGTCAGGTGCGAGCTGTAGGTGCTGAGATCGTTTTCGATGCTCTGTTCGTCGCCGATATCGATGAAGATACGCTCGAAGATGCCCGTGCGCGAACGCTCGTTCAGCGGGATTGGGATGCCGCATTGGAACATGTATTGCAGCAGTCCGACCGTCTTCAGGCAGACGGATTTTCCTCCGGCGTTGGGGCCGGAGATGATGAGCAGTCGGCGGTCGCGATCGAGGGAGAGGTCGAGCGGGACGACCTCTTTGCCGGCCTTGCGGTGGGCGAGGAGTAGGAGGGGGTGTACGGCTTCTTGCCAGTCGATCAGCGGCTCGTTTTGGGGCAGCGTGACAATGGCGCCAATGCTTTCGGCGAAGAGGGCTTTGGCGCGAATGAAGTCGATGACGGATAGGAATTCGTAGGATTGGATGATGTCCGGCACGAGTGGGCGGAGCACGTCGGTGAAGGCGGTGAGGATGCGGACGATCTCGCGTCGTTCCTCGGCCTCGAGTTCGCGGATGCGATTGTTGGCTTCGACGACAGCTTCGGGCTCGATGTAGACCGTCTTGCCGGTGGCTGATTCGTCGTGCACGATGCCGCGGATGCGTCGCTTGAAGGCGGGGGCTACGGGGATGACAAGTCGGCCGTCGCGCATGGTGGGCGCCGTGTCGCGATCCACCCAGCCTTCAGCCTGCGCCGAACGGAGGATGGACTGCAGGTTGCGGGAGATGCTGCCGGATACGGCGGCCATATCGCGGCGGATGCGCGCCAACTCGGGCGAGGCGCTATCCTTCGTGCGACCGTAGCGGTCGAGGATGGCATCGATGTCGCGAACGAGGGCTGGGAAGACAGGCACGCGGCCGGCCATCGCAGCCAGTACGGGATATTCCGGCTGGGCGTCGTCGCTCTTGTCCACGGGCAGGAAGAAGCGCGTGATGTCGACGATGGTCTGCAGCGAACGTTTGAGGTCGAACAGCTCCGGCTCGTCGGCGAAGGTGCCTTCGGGCCGTATGCGGCTGAGCGTAGGGCGTACGTCTATAAAATAATTTGCAGGGAAAGCACGCTCCCCCTGCAAAATGCGAACAAACTCGCCTGTTTGTTCCAACTCTTCGGCTACGATCGCCGCATCGGACGAGAAGCGAATCGCTTCTACTTGCTCCTTGCCGAGCGAACTGAGGCATTGTGCGGCGACCAGTTCGCGGATCTTGTCGAAGCCGAGTTTATGTTCAAAGTTTTCCGGATAAATCACGCAGTTCAATTCAGTTCAATCGTCTTTTCTGAGCGCCGCTCGGGGCGGATGATGTACTCCAATTTCTCCGTGCCGCGGCGCAGATGCAGGATGCAGACGTTTGCATTCGATCCTTCGGGGTTGACGTAGGGTGCGAAGAAATAGAGGTAGGAGAAGGCCGTCATGTACTTGTCGGTTTCGAAGATCTTGGCGATCTGGGTGTACTTGAACTTGTCCCAGAACATACAGTTGGGGAAGCCGTTGGCGTTCGTGAAGCGGGTGCCGCTGTCGCGATATTTGAGCGTGTTGGTGATGAACTGGCGGTAGGCGGCGGTAAACTCGTCGGCCGTGTGATCCATACGCTTGCCATTGATGCGGTCGATAATGTCGCCGCGCTGGATGCCGGCTTTGGAGGCGGGCGATCCGTAGTCCACGTCAACGACCTTGTTCAGCTCATAGATACTGTAGCGGATACCGGTGTAGTTGTGGTTCTTTTTGGTGAGGATGAATTGGGCGTTGCGCTCGTACTTGACGTAGGGGAATTGCATGCACATGAGCGGGATGTGGATCGAGGCGTATTCGTCGACGGCGTAGGGGCTACTCATCAGCTCGTTGGCTTCGCATTCCCAAAGCACGCGGCCGCGGACATAGCGCTGATCGATAAAGCGGATGCCGAACTGAAGGATGTATTCGGCTTCATTCTCGGGTGTGCTGGAGTCGTAGAAGGGGAACTTGGTCACCTTGTCGCGGGTGATGTCGTAGCGGAAGGTGGGTGACTGCTCGGCAGTCTCGCGACTCTTCTTCTTGAAGTTCGGGTTCTTATTGAACTTGTAATAGGTCTGGATGGTGAAGTCCGGCTTGAGAGACTGTTGGCGGAGGCCCTTCTTGGTCAGTTCGGTTTTGAGGGCACTGTTGATGACGGATTCAATCTTGGAGATCGTGTGATCGTCGGTGTCGGTGAAATCGAAGGTGGAGAACTGCGAGAAGTCGACAGCGGCGTCAGTTGCTTTGGTGATGAAGGGGCAGATGAAGAGTCGATCGTGCGTGTTCTCAACGCTGTACATGGAGAAAGCCGTGGCCAGCTGATCTTCGCCAAGGGCGTTGATGGAGGTGCACTCTTTTTCGATGTTAACTTCACGTGCAGTATTGTTGAAGTTGTGGATGGTGAGGCGTATCTCGCGCACTACGGGGTCGG
>CALHPT010000009.1 GCA_938036405.1 uncultured Tannerella sp. | reverse complement strand
GTCGTTCAAGTCGCTTGATACCAAATACATAACCCGATTCACACCCCTTCCGGCCGTTTGACAGCCTCAGCGCATGCGCCTTCACACCCCTTCGGGCAAAAAGAATCCCCCCACGCAAAGCGCAGGGGGATCGAGCATAGAATCTAAATATAAAAAACACAAAAATCCCCATGGAATCATTAAGGTAAGGTCCATCGGAGGGGTAGTCAGTCCCTCCTACAGGGAGCGAATATAAGCCTATCTCTGAAATACCACCCACCCCTTCGGCCGGAACAGGGCAAAAAACAAATCCGGCCGGGCATACGCAGCGTCCGTCCCACTGCATATACCCGGCCAGATTCACAGTCCGCCAGCCGGAGCGACAGCCCGAGCGCGTCACTTCAGCTCATAGTCCATGCCGATCACTTGGAATTCCGTGCGCCGATTCAGTTGGTCGGCCGCCTCCTGCTGCTCCGGCGGTAGGCCGTTGACGAACTCTTCCGTGAGGACGGTTCCCTCGGGCAGGAAAGGATACTTCTCGGCCAGCTTGGCCGTAATGGTCTTCGGCACCGTCTCTCCGTAGCCTTTGGCCGTCAGGCGTGCCGCGTCGATGCCAGCGGCGATGAGGTAATCCACGACCGACTGTGCGCGGCGTTGCGCCAGGCCCTCGTTGTAAGCGTCCGATCCCTTCCGATCGGTGTGCGCGCCCAGCTCGATCCTCGCAGAGGGGTTGTCGCGCAGCAGCTTGATCAACTGATCCAGGGCTTCCTTTGACTCGGGGCGCAGCGTGGCGCGGTCAAAGTCGTAGAATATATTCTCGACTACGACAGGTTTGTCGATGGGCGAAAGGAAGAAGTCCACGTAGTACGTCTCATTCTTTTCCTCCGCCTCGGTCTTTAGCTCAAAGTTTTGGTTCAGGTAGTTGGGCGCCTCGGCCATCATCACGTAGCTAATGTCCCGGGCAAGCTCGACGCTGTACGACCCGTCTTTCTTAACCGGTATTTTGCGGTTCATGCCGTCGCGGCCTACGATGCGCACCACGGCGTCCGAGATCGGCACCTCGTCCACATCGGAAACGTAACCGTCAATCTTCATCGTAAACGTGGGATACTCGAAAGCGTAAATGTGATCCCACCCTCGCGCGTCGCCGCGATTAGAGGAGAAGAGTCCGCGCTCCTTGCGTCCCTCGAAAGTGATACCAAAATCGTCGAACGACGAGTTAATGGGCACCCCGAGGTTCTCCACGTGCCATTGCCCCGTGCTGTCCTGCGTGGCGCGGAATAGGTCGAGCCCGCCCATCCCGGGATGCCCATCGGAGGCGAAGTAGATCGTCACCGAGTCGCGGACGTAGGGAAACAGCTCATCGCCCGCCGTGTTGATCGCCGGGCCGAGGTTTTCCATGCCGCCGAATGCCGAACTGCCGATGATTCGCGTGCGGAACAGGTCTTTGCCTCCGAATCCGCCCACAGCGTCGGCCACGAAATAGAGGAACTTCCCGTCGGGCGAAACAGCGGGGTGAGCCAACAGCGTGACGGAGTCCTTCAGCACCTCCGCCCGCTGACCCTTTCCCCACGCGGCCCCGCTCCGCTGCGATTGATAGATCTCTGCCGTGCGCGGTTCGGTAGCATCGACGGCGCAGAATGTGTAGTACATCGTGTTTCCATCCCGCGTGAACGACGGCGTTCCCTGGTCATACTCGCTGGCCACTGGGTCGTCCACCTCCTTCGGCTTCTGCCATACGCCGTGTTCGTTCTTCTTGGCGAAGAAGAGCGCGTTGTTCTTCAGCCCGGTGATGGCGTTGACGGAATCTTTATGGACGATCCCCCGGGTGGAGTTGAAGTAAACTTGATCGTATTTGTCACCATAATACATGGGGCAGCACTCGCTGCGTCGAGAATTGAAGATCTCCATGCGGGCCACTTGGTAAAGCGTGGGCCGCTCGCGCCATCGGACGGCGGAATCACAGCCCTCGATGGCCAGCACGGCGCGTTGATCCGTCGGGGCCTGAGCCAAATACTCGCGGTAATACCGGGTGGCCTCGTCGTAGCGTCCCTCTTTCTGGCACGCCTGACCGAGTCGGAAGAGCAGCAGACTGTCCGGGTAATCGTAGCGGAGGGCATTGAGATAGGCGCTGATCGCGCGGCCGTTGTTGTTGGCGCGTTGGTTGCAGTATCCCATGCGGTAAGCGATGTAAGCGCGCAGATCCTTCTGGTCGGGCTTCGACTTGGTGTAGAGCTTCCGATACATCTCCGCCGCGGCATAGTACTCTCCGAGCTGCTGTTTTTCCTCAGCGTCCTTCAGCTTGACGGTCTTGCAGGCCGAAGCGAGGCAGATCAACAGGCCGACGGCCCAGAGTGGCGCCGTATGTTTTGTAATTAAATGCAGGGGTCTCATGGGCAAACTAACGAAGCGAGTTTGGGGTTATTGCGGCACAGTAGCCAGGGGCTATCGTGACCACGAGTTAGAGTAATAGCGAGCTATCGCCGTAGCTCAAGAATCGGAAGTCGTGCGCCAGGGCGTAGTCGTAGATCGTGCGCCAATCCCCACCCACGAAGGCGGAGACAAGCAGCAGCAGGGTGCTCTGTGGCTGGTGGAAGTTGGTGACCATACCACGTACGATCTTAAACTGGTAACCCGGCGCAATGATGATCTGTGTGGCGGCCCACAGGCGGTCCATCCCGCGGCCATCCAGGTAGCTAAGGATCGCACGGAGTGCCTCCTCCGCCGGCAGCGTGGGTGCATCGGCGCCGTAAGGCGTCCATTGGCCCACGGTGAACGCTCCGTCGGCCGACTCGTCCGCCCCACCCCGCGCCAACGCACAACCGATATAATAGAGACTCTCGAGCGTCCGTACCGACGTCGTACCCACGGCGATCACATGCTCCGGCTTAGCCAACAGTCGGTCCACTGTGCGCCGCGTGACGGCAAAGTGCTCCGTATGCATCGCATGACCGCCGATCGTGTCGCTCTTGACGGGTCGGAAGGTGCCAGCGCCTACGTGTAGCGTCACTTCTTCGCGCTCGATCCCTCGGGCGTCCAGCTCGGCCAACACAGCGGGCGTGAAGTGCAGCCCGGCCGTAGGTGCCGCCACGGAACCTTTGACCTTCGAATAGACGGTCTGATACGTCTGGAGATCTTGCGCCTCTGTCTCACGGTGCAGATAGGGCGGAATGGGCAGTACGCCGGCCGACTCGAGCACCTCGGCGAAGGTGCAGCGGGGATTGTCCCAGCGAAAGTCGACGAGATCGCCCGCCTCGCCCGCTACGGAGATGCGTTCGGCCGAGAGCGTGACCCGTTCACCGCCGACGGTGACCGTGGTGTGCAGCTGGCCCGACTTCCATCGCTTACTGTTGCCCACGAGGCAATGCCAGGTGCAATGGTCAGTCTGCGCAAACGACTGCTCGTAGTCGCTCGGCAGGGCTGGCTCGAGGCAGAAGATCTCGATCATGGCGCCCGTGTCCTTACGGAACAGTAGGCGGGCCCGAATGACCCGGGTGTTGTTGAAGACAAGGAGGGCGCCCTCGGGCAGGCAGTCGGGCAGGCTGCGGAAGAGCGTCTCACGGATCTGCCCGCCACGATAGACGAGCAGTTTAGAGGCGTCGCGCTCGGCGAGAGGGTACTTCGCAATCCGCTCGTCGGGGAGTGTGTACGTGTATTCGTTAATCTGTATCTGTTGTGGGGTATGCATAACGGCCGACAAAAGTAGAGTGTACGGCTTCAGTTTCACCGCCTACTTTTGCCGGCCATCATATCCCATCAGATAAATATCCACACACGATGAAGACTAAAACACGAAACGCCCGTGCGCGACTGCTGACTGTCGCTGCCGGACTGATCCTCCTGACGGCCGAAGCTGGCGCACAGGATTTGAACAACGACGCCCGCATCCGCGCCCGTATGGAGCGGGCTATGCGACGCGACTCCGCCGCCCAATCGACCGAGCCGGCCCACACCTCGCAGCCCACCGTCCGACAGCGTACCGCCACGGACGACACCCTCCGCGCGGAGCCCGGAGACCTGAACGCCCGCCTCCTGGAACGGATGGAGCGCCGCACACAACGAGAGGCCGCGGCGGAACACCCGGACGAGGCGGACCTCAGCGCGCCCATCATCCTCCCCACGGAACCCCTCACCATGTCCGACCGCGCGCTCTACTGGTCGCGCTACTGGGACAACTCCGCGCATCGCTTCCCGCGGTACTTCACCTTTCGCGACACCATCATCGTCAACCCACTTTTCATGCCTGTACTCTTCAAAAAGAAGAACCTCGACAACGCCCAGCGCATCACCTTGTATCACCCTCTTGACCTCAACGAGCGACCGTGGGAACGCCCGCTCTACCGCCCCGTCCACCCCTTTGAACGGGTCGAAAACCGCATGATCGTGCAGGATTACGCCTACCGATACGTGCGCCGTTACCACCCGAACTACTTCCGCCACAGCGCCGACGACCTACCCGTGGAGCGCACCCTGAAGATGCGCATGAGCGGCAATGTGCAGGTGCCTGTCTACCGACTCGAGCGCGCCGCTGACGACTACGATGCGCCCCAGAAGTTCATCCCCGACCGCCGCTACTGGACTTCGTCGTTCGAAAGCTCCCTCCGATTCTCGCAGAACTACGTCTCGCCCAACTGGTACAAAGAGGGTAACAGCAACCTGAACATTCTGACCAAAAACCTCTTCCAGTACAACTACGCCCGCGACCGCATCCAGCTCAAAAACCTGCTCCAGGTCGACGTCAGCGTCTACACCGCCCCGGACGACACGCTCCGCAGCTACAAATACGGCGACAACCTGCTGCGCCTCTACAGCAACTTCGGTTACCGCGCCTTCAGCAAATGGTTCTACACGCTGGACGGCGAGTTCAAGGCACCGCTCTTCAGCAACTACAAGAAGAACACCACCATCCGCCAGGTGGCCCTCTTCTCGCCCTACATCGTCAACGTGGGCCTGGGTATGAAGTACGACCTGGAGAAGAAATTCCGCACCCGCGGCCGCTCGCTCAAGCTGGCCGTCAACGTCGCGCCCATCTCCTACACCCACATGTACAGCCTCGACGCCACCGTCGACCGCAGCGGCCACGGCTTCCCCAAGGACGCCTCCGGAGGCTACGAGCGCGTGCTCCACAAGATCGGCTCCACGGTTCGTATGGACATGGTCCTCAAGCCCAACCGCAACGTCACCTGGAAATCGCGCCTCTACTACAACACCACCTACCGGAACGTCCTGGCCGAGTTCGAAAACTCGCTCGACATGGCCATCAGCCGCTTCTTCTCGACCATGATCAACGTCTACCTCCGCTTCGACGACAGCGTCAAGAAGACGCCCGGCTACAACACCTACGTCCAAACGAACGAAGTGCTCAGCTTCGGCTTCAGCTACAAGTGGGATTAGCCTGAGGGGCAGAGCCGCGGGCGTCCGTCGCTCGCCGTTCGGCCCTATTATATAAGGTATATGCAAAGGGAGCTCATCCGTGGGCTCCCTTTCTTGTTTCGTCCGCTTGCGTTATCCATGTGTCATCAAAATTCGATCACACGTCATCAAACTTTCATCACGCGTCATCAAACTTTCATCACACGTCATCAATCTTTCATCACGCGTCATCAAACTTTCATCACGTGTCATCAA
>CALHPT010000008.1 GCA_938036405.1 uncultured Tannerella sp. | reverse complement strand
CGATGAGTAAGGGTATCAAGTACCTCATGGATCGTCCGGGCCTCTTTCATACCGCACTCAAGATGGCGCCGATGGTTAACTCTATGCCGCGCTTCATGACCTACAACGGGCTGAACGATTGGGGTAAGGAACGCGAGCTGCCCAAGTTTGCCAAGCAATCGTTTGAAGCTTGGTGGAAGAAGAATCACAAGTAGAAGAACGCTAAATAAGAACCAAGTATGAGCAGCAAAGAATTTATATTGAACAGCCTGAGGGAAAACATCAAGGAGCACTTTCCCCGCCCTGAAATCAAGATCCCTCATATAGTATATCCGGATAAGATCAAGCAGTTTATAGAGATCTCAGCCGGTGTAGGTGGCGGTGCGGAAGAGTTGGGTAAAGAAGAAACTGTGGACGACGCTATCCGTCGTCTCTTTCCCGAAGCAAAGCGTATCGCCTGCAATTTCCCTGAGGTGACTTGCGCCACCTACAATCCGGACACAATCGAGACACCGTCCGAACTGAACGGCACGGATGTCGTTGTTTGCCATGGCATCTTTGGCGTATGCGAAAATGCCGCTGTCTACTACGAGCAGGAGTATCTGCAGCGCGCCATCTACTTTATCTCTGAGGCGCTCGTTTTTCTTCTGCCTAAGGATCAGTTGGTGGACACCATGCACGATGCTTATGCCCGCGTGCCTGAGGCACACCCGGGTGAGTTTCGCGGCTTCATGTCTGGCCCGTCGAAGACGGCTGACATCGAGCAGTCGCTCGTCAAGGGGGCTCACGGTCCGAAACAAGTCGTTGTTTTGCTAGTGTAACATGTATTTAATTGATATGATATTCTAACTCCACAAACAGCATTTCTACCATGAACGTATTTCTTTCCATTTTCCCGATTTTGCTCTTGTTCGTGCTCATGCTCGGTGTCAAAATGGCCGGGCATAAGAGTGCCTTTGTTACGCTTGTGGCCACGTTGCTCATCGCCGTGTTGGCCGCACCTGCGCTCGGGTTTGCTCCCGAGGGCTACACACAGTTCGGTGTCTTCTGGGCCTTTATCGAAGGATTACTTAAAGCCACCTTCCCCATTCTGATCATTATTTTGATGGCCATCTACAGCTACAATACGTTGCTTGAAAGTGGCGAGATCGAAGTGATCAAGAAGCAGTTCACCTCCCTGACGAACGATCGCGGTATCATCGTGCTACTCCTTGTATGGGGCTTTGGCGGATTGCTCGAGGGTATGGCTGGCTTTGGTACAGCCGTGGCGATTCCCGCCGCCATTCTGATCGGCCTTGGGTTTAAGCCCGGCTTCAGTGCCTTGGTGTCGCTTATTGCAAACAGTGTACCGACGGGCTTTGGTGCCGTGGGTGTGCCTGTTATCACGTTGGCTAACGAGGTTGCACCTTCTGGGGCAGCTACGCCGGAAGCTATCTGCGACATTGCGTCTAAGGTGGTCATCCAGCTCTCACCGCTCATGCTGCTGATCCCGTTCGTGATCCTCACGTTGACGGACAGCTCGCCGAAGAAGATCGTTAAACATATTCTGATTTCCTTGTGGATCGGTGGTATTTCACTTGTTGTGCAATACATCTGCGCACGTTATCTAGGTGCAGAGACTCCGGCTATCCTCGGAAGTGTGGCTGCCATCTTGGCGATCATTCTCTATGCACGAATCTTCGGCGAAAAGGATGCCGAAGGAGCGATGCAAAAAGAGACGTTCACCATGTCGCAGACCCTCCGTGCTTGGAGCGTGTATGGCTTTATCCTCTTCTTCATCATCTTCAGTGGTCCGCTGGTAAAGCCCGTCAATGAGTTCCTTCGTACACACTTGGTTAGCAGTGTACATCTGCCGATCTATGCAGAAGGCAAGGCCTTCAAGTTTGGTTGGATCTCTAACGCCGGTTTGATGCTCTTCTTGGGTACGTTCATCGGCGGATTGATTCAAGGTGTGTCGGCTCAGAAGCTGATCGTTGTGCTTGCTCGCACGGTGAAGAACTTGGGCAAGACCGTGATTACGATCATGAGCCTTGTATCTATCGCCTCTGTAATGAACTACGCCGGTATGATCCTCGTGATCGCCGAGGCCTTGGCCAACGCAACGGGTGCTTACTATCCGCTCTTTGTGCCGCTGATCGGTGCGATTGGAACGTTTGTTACGGGTAGTGATACCTCATCGAATATCCTCTTCGGAAAGCTCCAAGCCAATGTGGCTGCCAAGTTGAACTACGCCGACCCGAACTGGTTGGTGGGTGGCAATACGGCCGGAGCGACCGGTGGTAAGATCATCTCTCCGCAAAGTATCGCCATCGCCACAGCTTCTTGCGATATGCCTGGACGTGACGGTGAGATTCTGCGCAGCGCCCTGCCTTACGCCATCGGATACATCGTCCTGGCTGGCTTGATGGTCTATTTTGCTGCATGACTTTC
>CALHPT010000007.1 GCA_938036405.1 uncultured Tannerella sp. | reverse complement strand
CCGAACGAGGGCACGGTCTTGTGTCTGTTGGTTTTTGGCGAGTGACTTTTTATATCTGAGAAAAATATCTCGAGAATAAAATGGCGACCATTTATAAGTAGAGAAGTTTTGGTGAGAATAAATTGGCCACTTTTTTATTTCTGATAAAGTAGATTGCCTATAAAAAAGTCACTCGTTTATTACGTATAAAAGCTATTGGGTATAAACGGGTGACTTTTTATTACCTGAGAAGATTTAGTCACTATAAAAAAGTCGCTGTTTTATTTCTGAGATGGTTTATTCAGTAATAAAAAGTGACCCGCTAAAAAACGAAGCAATCGGGACCATGCCCTCGTGCGACATGATGGGGCCTTCATGCACCCGGACCATGCCTTCGTTCGACATGAGGAGGTTTTGCGAATCGATGTAGTGCCTTCGTGCGACATGATGGGGTCTTCACGCACCGAAACCGTGGCGTCGTTCGGCACGATGAAACCTTCACGAATCCAGCCCGTAGGGTCGTTGGACAGAATGAGGAATTTGCGAATCGGCGCGGTCGTGTCGCGGGGCATGACAGGGGCAGATGAATTTGAGCGGTATAGCTGCATTCAGGAATTGAAACTGCTGCTTACATTTGCCGCCGTATTGCAAACTCGATATAGCAATTGGGTTTATTATGAAGAAATTTATTCAGCATCGTGGTATTGTAAGACATACCGGAGGAGGCCGTATTGTGGTCTGTATCGAACAGCAAAGCGCGTGCTCTGCGTGCCATGCCCGTTCGGCCTGCCTCGCATCGGACAAAAAGGAGAAACTCATTGAGGTGAAGGGCGAGAGCCGTCAGTTTGCTCCCGGGGAGGAGGTCATGGTCGTGGCCCAATCCTCGAGCGGCATGCAGGCCGTCGCCCTTGCGTTCGCCGTGCCCTTTGTGCTGGTGGTGGCTGCCGTATTTATCGGCGCCCGCCTGAGCGGAGGCGACGACGGCATCGGTGGACTCGCGGGGCTGGCCGTCCTGGCCGTCTATTACGCCCTGCTGTACGCCTTTCGGGAGAAGATCGGGCGACGGTTTTCGTTCTCCGTCGCTAAGCTCGAAGCTGGCTCCCAGCTCGACACAGCTGCTTATTAACCGCCAAATCAATCTTACACGAAATGTATATAGCGATCATTTTATTAGGAACGGTGGGGGCCATTGCGGCGCTCATCCTATTTGCGGTATCGAAGAAATTCGAGGTGCATGAAGATCCGCGCATCGGGCAGATACAGGAAGCCCTGCCGGGCGCCAACTGCGGCGGCTGCGGATTCCCGGGCTGCGGCGGCTTTGCCAACGCGTGCTTTAAGGCTGAGGCGCTCGACGGGCTGTATTGCCCCGTGGGCGGTCAGGACGTGATGAAGAAAGTGGCTGAGATCAAGGGCGTGGCAGTCGTGGTCAGCGCACCGAAAATCGCCGTGGTACGTTGCAACGGTACGTGCGAGGCGCGTCCGCGGACAAACATCTATGATGGCGCATCGAACTGCACCATCGCCGCCTCACTCTATCGGGGCGAGACGGGTTGCTCGTTCGGCTGCTTCGGCCTGGGCGACTGTGTGGACGCCTGCGAATTCGACGCCATCCACATCAACCCCGTGACACGCATCGCGGAAGTGGTGGAGGACAAGTGCGTCGCCTGTGGAGCCTGCGTCAAGGCCTGCCCGACGAAGATCATCGAGCTGCGTAAGAAGGGGCCGAAGTCGCGTCGCATCTTCGTCTCCTGTATGAATAAGGATAAGGGTGGTGTGGCACGCAAGGTCTGCTCGAACGCCTGCATTGGCTGCGCACGCTGCGTCAAGGAGTGCGCCTTCGAGGCCATCACGGTGACGAACAACCTGGCTTACATCGACGACACGAAGTGCCGCCTCTGTCGCAAGTGCGTCGTGGTCTGCCCGACGAAGGCCATCCATGAATTGAACTTCCCGCCGCGTAAAGAACCGGCTGCACCCGCTGCGCCGAAGGCTGCCGCTCCGGCTGGCCCCTCGCTCGTGGAAGCCGCTCGCGCCAACACACCGGCTGCGAAACCTGCTCCGGCCGAAACGGCTGCTACAACGGCCGAACCGGTCGCAAAAGATTGACCCACTCTAACAACTACTATACCTATTATATACATGTACACCTTTAGGATTGGGGGTATTCACCCATCAGGGAACAAGTTATCGGCCGGGCGCCCGATCGAGCAGATCGCGCCCACGGCCAAGGTGGTCATACCGCTCGGGCAGCACATCGGTGCGCCGGCTGAGGCGGTGGTGGCCAAGGGCGATAAAGTGAAAGTCGGGACGCTGATCGGCAAAGCCGCAGGGTTCGTTTCGGCCAACGTACACTCGTCCGTTTCGGGCACAGTAGCCAAGATCGACACGATGCTCGACGCCGCCGGTCTGCCCAAGCCCGCTGTCTACATCAACGTAGAGGGCGACGAGTGGGAAGAGACCATCGACCGCAGCGAGACACTCGTCCGCGACTGCACGCTGTCCGCCAAAGAGATTATCGGGAAAATCGCCGCCGCCGGCATTGTCGGTATGGGTGGCGCCACCTTCCCCACGCAAGTCAAGCTGTCGCCCCCCCCCGGCAGCAAGGCCGAGATACTGATCATTAACGCCGTCGAGTGTGAACCCTATCTCACGTCGGACCACTCGCTGATGCTCGCCAAAGGCGAAGAAATCATCGTCGGGGTGAAGATCCTCATGACCGCCATCGACGTTCGCCGCGCCGTGATCGGCATTGAAAGCAACAAGCCCGACGCCATCCAACTGATGAAAAAGTTGGCCGCCAAGGAGCAGGGCATCGAGGTGATGCCGCTCAAGATGCGTTACCCGCAAGGGGGCGAGAAGCAGCTCATCGACGCCGTGATCCGCCGTCAGGTGAAGAGCGGCGCGCTGCCTATCTCGGTCGGCGCCGTGGTGCAAAACGTGGGCACCGTCTTCGCCGTCTACGAGGCCGTGCAGAAGAATAAGCCGCTCATCGAGCGCGTCATCACCGTCACGGGCAAGGGCGTGGCCAAGCCATCGAATTTCATTGCCCGCATCGGTACGCCGATCAGCACACTCATCGAAGCTGCCGGCGGCATCCCGGAGGATACAGGTAAGATCATCGGCGGCGGACCCATGATGGGGCGCACCATGATCACGGACGATGTGCCGATGATGAAGGGTAGCTCCGGCGTCCTGCTCATTCCGAAAGCCGAGGCCGTGCGCAAACCCATGCGCGACTGCATCCGTTGCGCCAAGTGCGTCGACGTCTGCCCGATGGGCCTCGCGCCGTATCTGCTGATGAACCTGGCCCTCCACAAGACGTGGGACGAGGCGGAAGAGAATTACGTCGTCGACTGCATTGAGTGCGGTTCGTGCAGCTACACCTGTCCGTCAAACCGTCCGTTGCTCGATTATATCCGTATGGGCAAGGGCACGGTGATGGGTATTATCCGTTCGAGAAAGAAATAATTTGACATGGATACTAAACTGATCATCTCTCCGTCGCCGCACATTCATAGTGGCGATTCGATAAGCAAAAACATGTACGGCGTGCTTATCGCATTGGTGCCGGCCTTCCTCGTGTCGCTCTACTGTTTCGGCTTGGGCGCGCTGATCGTGACGCTTATCTCCGTTGCCTCGTGCGTCCTGTTCGAGTTTCTCATCGAGAAATACCTCTTCAAACGCGAGCCGACCATCACGGACGGTTCGGCCATTCTGACGGGCGTCTTGTTGGCGTTCAACCTGCCGTCGAACCTGCCCGCGTGGATCATCATCTTGGGCGCACTCTTCGCTATCGGCGTCGGTAAGATGTCGTTCGGCGGATTGGGTAACAACATCTTCAACCCTGCGCTCGTAGGGCGTGTCTTCCTGCTCATCTCCTTCCCTGCGCAGATGACGACGTGGCCTGTGGCCGGCGTCTTCCCGCTGACTTACACCGACGCGCAGACCGGCGCCACAACACTGTCGCTGATGCACTTCTCGAAAGACATCACCGGCGTGCTCCCCTCGGCCATTGGTCTGACGGGCGGTAGTCTTGGTGAAGTGAGTGAGATCGCGTTGCTCCTTGGCTTTGCCTACTTGCTCTATCGACGCATCATCACGTGGCACATCCCCGTGGCCGTCGTCGGCACTGTGGCCGTGTTCACCACGATCATGTATCTGATTAACCCCACGGAGGTGAACAATCCGTTGCTCCACCTCACTTCGGGCGGACTCATGCTGGGTGCCGTCTTCATGGCTACCGACTATGTGACGTCGCCCATGACGAAGCGCGGCTCCCTGATCTACGGCGTCGGCATCGGACTTCTGACCGTGCTCATCCGCATCTTCGGATCGTACCCCGAGGGCATGTCCTTCTCGATTCTGATTATGAACGGCCTCACACCGCTGATCAATACGTACATCAAACCCAAACATTTCGGAGGTAGATAAACGATGGAAAAAGTCAAATCCACATTCATCACCATTGTTGCGTCGCTCACATGCTTCTGCCTCATCGCAGGCGTGGCACTGGCGACGGCCAACAAGCTGACCGAGGACAAGATCGCTGCCGCCAAAGCGGCTGCCTTACAGGAGGCCATCAAGAAGGTGGCCCCCGAGTTTGACAATGATCCCTCGGCCGAACAATACAAAGCCGCCACAGCTGACGGCGATTCGCTCACCATTTATCCCGCCAAGAAGGGCGGCCAACTCGTCGGTGCGGCCGTGGAGAGCAACACCAAGACGGGCTTCGGTGGCGAGATCCGCATCATGATCGGCTTCGATGCCGACCAGAAGATTGTCAACTACTCCGTGCTGGAGCATAACGAAACCCCCGGCCTTGGATCGAAGATGGAAGAGTGGTTCCGTGCGGATAAGGGCAAGCAGAGCGTGCTGGGTCGCGACATGACGGGCGGCGCGCTGAAAGTCACGAAAGACGGCGGCGAAGTAGACGCTATCACGGCCGCCACGATCTCTTCTCGCGCTTTCCTTGACGCTATCAACCGTGCCTATGCCGCCTACGCACAAGGCGCAGGCAAGGGCGACGCACAAGCCGATGGCAACAAACTCGCGGCTAACTCCGCTGAAGGATCCTCCGGCGCCACCCAACAAACGGCTGCCGATTCGACCGCCTCAACGTCTCACAGCAAATAACCCCCCGGACTATGAACTACCTCAAAGTGATCAAAAACGGGATCATCACAGAGAATCCCACCTTCGCCCTCCTCTTGGGCATGTGTCCGACGCTGGCCACCACCTCGTCGGCCATCAACGGCATGAGCATGGGCTTGGCTACGGCCTTCGTCCTGATCTGCTCCAACGCCGCCATCTCGGCTATCAAGAAGCTCGTGCCCGACGAAGTGCGCATCCCGACCTACATCGTCGTCATCGCCTCCTTCGTGACCATCCTACAGATGAGCATGCAGGCCTACATGCCTGCACTCTACGATAGTCTCGGCCTCTTTATCCCGCTGATCGTGGTGAACTGTATCGTGCTCGGACGCGCCGAGGCCTTTGCCTCGAAGAACGGTGTCTTGGCCTCCGCTTGCGACGGCATCGGCATCGGAGTTGGCTTCACCCTGGCCCTGACTCTGCTCGGCACCTGCCGCGAACTGCTCGGCACTGGCCGCGCCTTCTCGCTCGCCCTCTTCCCTGAGCAGTACGGCGCCCTCCTCTTCGTCCTCGCCCCCGGCGCCTTCATTGCCCTGGGCTACCTCATTGCCATCGTCAATAAACTGAAGAAATAACC
>CALHPT010000006.1 GCA_938036405.1 uncultured Tannerella sp. | reverse complement strand
GAGCCGCGGACGCTGAAATCCGAAAAACTTGCGTCGCTACGCTCCGCTTCGGACACTCGGATTTCCGGGCGCGTCCTTGCAACTCGTCTTTCCGGGCGCTTGGGAACCTTATGCCGTTCTCCGGACGCGCAAGGATCGGCAGATGATTTGACGACCGAAAAAAATGAACCGCGGGGGTGCCGCGGTTCAAAAAATGGGGTTGTCGGGGGGAGGGGGGCAATCACTTCCTTAGCCGTTTGAAGACGTAGAGTGGACCGTCTACGGATGGATTGTACCATAACCTTAGCTCGTCGCCATCTATGCGACAGCTGAAGTACATATAACTGACAAGGAGGGTGTTCTCATTACCCCACGGCTGATAGCCGTAAGGCAGCTTGTTCCCAAGTGAAGTGCCAAAGGGCTCCGTCCCTGTGATATAGACGAACCCATCCGAGCGGAAATCCACTGTCTGTTCGCTAAGATTAAATCCTGTTGGGGGCATTGCGTAGCGGCGAAGATCCGCCATTACCCACTTCCCCAGCAGCTCGGCAGGTGGCGTGGAGGAGATGATCGAGATACCCTCGCGGAAGAGCAGATAGTCGCGCCCTTGGTTATAGAAGAGTTTCAGCCGTCCGTCCTTCTGTAGTTCGAAACGTTCCGCCGCATTCAGTGCCCGGACATATGCCTCGCCCACTTTGGTCTCGCCGATCTTGGTACCTCCGCCTACGTTCATACGGATCGATTGGCCATTCATGGAGAAGTTGCCATAGAGTTCATTGGAAGAGGAGAGCGTGTACAGCATGCCATTCATTCGTAATTCGACTAAGAAAGCCTTGTTGGAGAGGCGATCCGCTCCGGTTAACTCACGCAGCGAGCCGTCTGCGGTGTGCCCAAACCCGACAAGTTTCCACGGTTGGCAGAGGTGTTCGTCGATGCGACCAGCCTCAGGCTCTACTTTTTGGCAGCTGATGAAGCCCGCACCTTCACTGAAATAGAGCGTCAGTTCATCCCCTTTTAATTCGTACCAGACCACCTCTCTCAGTGACTCCAAGAGGCGACGGTCGTCGGGTGATCCGAATCTATCCATCGCCTTGAGTCTGTGGTTGAAGCGGATAGTCCAACTGTCCGTGCGGAAGGGGCCCGTGGTCTGTCCACTTGAGACTTGGAGCGTCCAAGTGGTATCGGCGTTGAACCGGAGTCGGATCGGCTCACTGTTTGAGAGATCCCTCGTTACTCTATCCTCGATGAGACGATATTTGTTGATCCGCCACGTGGCGAGCAGTGCTCGCGGCAACTGATTCAGCACGGGAGGTGCCGGCTCCTTCCTGTCGAAAAGCAGATATTTCGTGTCGTTGTCGAAATAGAGCCGCAGTAGTCCGTCGGAGTAGATTGTGTAACGATAGACGCTCAGCAGTTTCTTGCGATAGGTGAGAAGGCGATCTGGCATGCGCTGTTCGTCCACGGCATGGAGCTTGAATCGCAAGGTCGTGTCCTTCAGCATATAGCTGCCATTGACAGCATAGCCCAGCAGGGAGCCATCGCCTCCAAACTCCAGAACGTAAGCCACAGTGTCGAGGGGTTGAGGGTCCATATCATACTTCCAGCCGGAGCCAAGGAGGTACCATTTGCCTAACAAGGCAGAGTCGATGGCCGTGGTGTCGGGCTTCGGCGCTGGCCGTGGCGGGACGTCCGGTTCGTGTGTACAGGCTGCCCAGACGATGGACAGCAACAGGGCGAGGAGCCCTAAACGTGCAATAGTTTTCATATCAGTATGTGTTTGAGAAGTGAAACGTCTATGAAGGTAAGATGAAGAGGGCGGGGGAGATGCTGCATAGTGCAGGCGGTGGAAATGAATGAAATGTTTAGCGAATAACATCAACCCAACAGTTCCCGTTTTTTATCCGTTAGGCCATATCTCGCCCGCTACGGGTCCAGGGAACGGCATAAGGGGACAAGCGCCCGGAAAGACGAGTTGCAAGGACGCGCCCGGAAATCCGAATGTCCGAAGCGGAGCGTAGCGACGCAAGTTTTTCGGATTTCAGCGTCCGCGGCTCGTCTTTCAGCTTGAGCTCCCGTAGCCTTGACTTTCTTTTGCCTCCTTTTCTTGTGTCAAGACAAGAAAAGGAGGTGGGGGTCGGTGGGGGTAAGGCCCCCACCCATGACGGACGGAGGCCTATTCCGTTCCACTTCAAAATCTGAGGCAAAAAAAGAACCCCGGTGGGGCCGGGGTTCGAGATAGGGGTATGTCGGACGGAGGGCTATTGCGCCAGGGAGAGGCGTAGGCTGATGCCATAGTCAGCGTTGGACGTCGGGAACGAGTTGCTCGAGACGAGCGGCGTATTGATCTGTAGGTCGTAGTAGGCGCGCACGGTGACGGCACGGCTGAAGGCATAGTCGGCAGAGAACTGTAGGCTTTGGGTCATCGTACCGGCGGTTAGCTGCGTATAGGCATTCT
Organism: uncultured Tannerella sp.; assembly: GCA_938036405.1. Taxonomy (GTDB): domain Bacteria; phylum Bacteroidota; class Bacteroidia; order Bacteroidales; family Tannerellaceae; genus Tannerella. The sequence continues at coordinate 9,047 of CALHPT010000006.1, read as the reverse complement.
CGATCTTACGGATCAGTGACTGCGTCCGGCGGCGGCTGTAATCGAACCGGAGCATGAGGTCGTTACTGAAGTCACCCTTCTTGCGCATCTTCAACACCTTATTGAACTCGGCGTATTTGTAGCCCAGACTAACCGTGAATTCCCCACTGTGGGTCTCTACCACTTGATACGACGGGATGTTCAGGTTAAGGTTGCGCGTCTTTTGGTACTTCAGACCGGCCGTGACATTGTTGAGGAACATGGCGTCAATCCCGATGAGGGGCGTGAAGGCCTCAGTGATGTTGACCGACGCTATGTCGTACGGCGATGACGGGCGAGGGTTGCCCGACGCGTCTTGCACGTAACCGCGGTCGCCGCGACCGATGCCCACCCAGGATAGGTGTGACTGGTAGGTACCGACGGTGTAGACGCAGCGATACTGGTGGCTGAGGGTCATCGTCTTGAAGTGGCGACGGATGAGGGGGAGCTGTACGAGGCCGTCGTACGTGAGGCGCCAGTTGGGCAGTAGGCTGAGCATCGAGGGGAAGGCGGTCAGGGCCGTGCGGGATGCGCTGCGGCCGGTGTATGCGGCCAGGAAGGCGGGGATGAGTACGTCTGGCGCATTCTGGCTGACGGGGCTTTTCGTCGCGCTGTGGGCCTTACCGGCCAGCTCGGAGTTGGCCAGGAAGCCGGTGCTTGGATAGGTGGCCCCGGCGTACTCACTCTCGATGCGCGAGGCTATGACGGCACGGTTCTCCACGAAACGTCGGAAGGGCTCGGACTCGTAGCCATTGTGTACGTTTCCGAGGCTCGCAAAGGCGCTACCGATCGTGGCGGTGGTCATCGTGAAAGTACCCAGCTGCATGGTGGGCATGCCGGAATAGAGATACTGAATCTCCTTGTCGCGCGAGTCGACGCGATTGACGTTCAGCTCGATCTTCATGCCCACGGCAGGTTCGATGCTGGCCGATCCGGTCAGGGTGTGGCTGCGATTGATCTGGGCCAGATAGTTCTGCTCGCTTTCTGTCATCAGCCAGCGGCGGTCGTAAGCCTCTTGTACAAAGCTCTCGCGGACGTCGCCAAAGGCAAAAGCCCATCCGGGTGCCCGACCGTAGGCCGTGCCGGCTTGCCCGATCCAGTTGCCGATCGTAGGCTGGAAGCCGTCCACTTGCATGCCATCGGACTGCGAGTATTGTAGGTTCACGCGGCGCACCATCATCAGGAAGCGTGCGGCGTACTCCAGGCCCTTGTAGGCTGGCGTTTCCTCTTTGGGCGGGGCGGGGACGACGACGATGCGTAGCTCCACCGAGTCGCGATTCGTAATGCGGATGCGGGCGAAGTCGATCACCTTGTAGGTGACATTGTAGCGCGAGCTGTCGTCCGTCCGCCGCGCCGTCACGCGGGCGAACTTCTTCGTCATCAGGCTATGCGATACGATCGTACCACTGTCAGGGCTGAGGCGGATGGTGACCTCGTAATTAGACCTTACGCGGCGGCGCTTGGGCCCCTCACTTCGCCGCGCCTCGGCCACCGTGCTATACTTCTGGTTCACCGTCTTGAGGAACGAGCTCTTATTGTAGAGTCCCTGCAGGTTGAGGCTGCCGTTATAATTCATTTGGCGCTGGTTCTTGACCTGGTTACCTGTCTCGGTCGTCGCGTCGACGGTAGAGCCGCTGTTCCAGTTATACTGTGCATTGTACGTCATGCTGGCTGCCACCCAGTCGAGCACCGGGATATATTGCAGGGGCAGGCTGTAGGTGACGTTCAGCGTTTGGTCGTACGCCCGGGGCGAGCCGAGCTGGGCGATGCTGCGTTTGACGGAATCCTTCCACAACTCATAGTCCGAGCGGTTGAGCTTCTTGTTCACCTGCACGTGAGGCTCGTCGATGCGGGCGTGCGTCCCCGAGGCGAAGTCTACGTTGAGGTTCGTCAGCGGGCTCCATCGGATGCTGAAGCTGCGATCCCAAGTGAAGAGGCTGCTGAATGTCACTGGCAGGGTCTGCACGGAGGCTTCGTCGTCCAGGTGGTCCATGTCGCGGAGCTGTAGCTCGTGGTAGTTGCGGTTCATGGTCGTCAGGAAGGAGATGCTGGAGGGGAGGTAGTTGAGGGCGAATTGCTTGATATAGCGTGTATAGCCATTGCTCTTCTCCAGGTTCTGGAAGGGCTGGAAGGGTCGGATGTAGGGCGTGTAGATGTAACTGAGGTTGCCCTGATAACTTTTCGTAGTCTCGTAGACCGTCTCTGGGTCTTTCCGGTCGTTCTCGTTATAGGCGTAGCCGAAGGAGAAGTTCGACGGGTCGTAAGGCATAGGTGTCTTGCTCTGGATGTTCACGTGAGCGTTCGTCACGGCGATGCTCTTGCTGGTGACCCTCTGCGTGAGGTTGCGGATGGAGTCCTTCTGGGCGCTGGTTACGGCGGCGTCAATGGCGTCGCTGAGGTGGACGTCGCCGTCTAACGGGTTATACTCCGGCGAGATAGTCTCGCGCGAATAGGAATAGTAAAGCGGGAGGTTCACCTGAGCCTTCTCGGGGAAGAACTTCCCGAGCTGGAAGGACGTGGCGACGGAATACTGGGTATAGTTGTCCATACTACGTTCGCCGATGGATTGGTCGATCTGCCCGAATCCGGCTGTCGTGATCCGCCCGGCAGCGTTGATCGTTCCGAAGTCCGAGAGGGCTACACTGAGCGAACCATTGGCGGCCCATCCGCCTTTCTCGTCAAAGTCTGTCAGGCGAAGCTCGTTCACCCAGACCTCGCCGCTCTTAATGTCTTTCGCGTTGTTGCGGACGCCGATCATAATCGTGCGCACCTCAGCGAGCGAAGGGTTGCCCACCACGCTCACCTTATTCATCTGCCGCTGCGGATCCATCTCGGAATAGACCGTGGCATACGATACCCCCGAGCGACCCTCGCGCTTAGCACGGTTGCGCTTATTCTTCAGATTGGTGAGCACCTCGGTCGGGAAGTCGATCATATTGCTTTCCGGCCATACGGCTGAGCGGTCGGCGTCGCTGTTATTGTTGTATCGGCCGGCGGGGGTGAGGGTGAGGGGTACCTCGTATTCGTAGTAATTGTTCTTGTAGTCCGAGCCGAGTCGGATGAACACGGACATCTCGCCATTGGCCAGGCTGGTGACGTCGTTGATAAATCGCTCAGCGTGAACGAACAGCTGGAGGCGCTTGTATCGACGCATATCGTATTTGGTATTCTTGTAGATGGCGCGTGCGTCTTGCGAGGCCAGATTGGTGACCTTCAGCGAGAGGGCCTGCTCGTTTTGCTGCCTGATCTGCGGCTGGCTGGGGTCCGTCATTCGGGTGACACCCGGTGGCAAGATATAGTTGACCGGCTCGCGGTCGCCATCCTCCTCAATGTTGACGGAAGTGACGTCGAGCGTGCCATTGACTGACGGGGGTGCACCGGCAGGTGCGAGGCTCTGGAGGTAGGTGCGCCAGTCGCCACGGACCAGCTCGAAGGTGCCCAGACGTAGGATGGTGGTCTCGGAGAAGTCAGTCATGTAGAGCCGCATGAAGCGTATGCTCTTGTAACCTTGAATGGAGCCCACCCGGCGGAGGTGTTCCTTGACCGGTACCTTGAACTGGTACCAGGTGACGGTTGCCGTGTCGCCATCCGGCAGCCGCACGCGCACGTTCCGCTCATTGACGATATAGTTCTGACCCACGACCATGTCCTTCGGGCGGAGGGAGACACGGTATTCGTAATAGCGCTCATTGTCGCTCATGGTGTTGTCTCCGTTGAGGTCTTCCACATCGGGGATGGTCTTGGATGAGATGTCGTAGCTCTCCGGCGAATCTTCGGAGGCGGTGGAGTTGCCCTCCGTACCGTTGTAACGCTTGTATCGGGTGAGGATATCTACCTGGTCGCGGTCGTAATCCGAACCGCGGAAGTAATGGTAGTCGTCGCCCGCAGGGTCATTGACGGGTGAGAGGGGGTCGCGCTCCCATCGCATCCATGTGTCGGCCGAGACCTTGGCGCGCAGCCGTTCCACATAGTTCTTGTACGTGGGGAAGGCGCGCTCCTCCGCCGACGAGAGACCGTTAAAGCCTACGTCCTGCACACGGCGCGCACCTGTCGTGTTGTCAAAGGCATAGACAGTGCTCTGCTGTCGGGGTGTCTTACCCCAGACGTTCGTGTCGACCTGGCTCAGGTCGCCGTTGACGGGCAGACCGTTTTCGAAGAACTTCTTGCCGTCCTTCAATATGTCTTCGGATACATCACCGAGATTTAAGTAGAGGTCGCCGCCCTTTGTTGTCTCTCGGTTATAGATGAAGGGATCCATCATCCAAAACTCTACATACTCAATGTTGGCAGCCTCGAAGTCCGTCTGGTCCAGTCGTCGCATCATGCCACCCCAACGGCGCTGCGGATTAGCTAGGGTACCATCGGCGTTCATGCCATCTACGTCCAGGTTGTATGGGCCTCGCTCGGTCGGGTAATAGGCTATGTTGAGCGTGTTAAGCATGTTGGTCTCGTTGTATGCCAAATCCTTGTTGGGATAGATCTCGGAATACTCGATCGGACGGACATAGTGGTTCGAGATGTCCTTGTCCGTAAGATACTTCGGCTTGAGGCTCGAGTTGCGGCGAGTAAAGAGTCCGTCGATGTAATACCAGGCGAAGAGCGCGCGGTTCTTGCCATACTCTGTGTTATTGACGAGTGACGCCTCGGGGAACTTGGCTGCGGCGCCGTTATCGTACGGTGTGCTGGCCAGGGCCCAGTGGTACGGGTTCAGTAGGTCGATGTTGCTCTGGGTGGACTCAAAGTCGTCGAGGTAGGAATAGCGACCCGTGTTCTCGTTCTGGTAGTGTCCGGCGATCAGGTGAGCGAACTCCGCATTGAGCGAGATCTGGCTGGGCTGGGTGAGGTTCAAGAGCGGCAGCTTGTCCACTACGTTCGTCAGCCACTGACTTTCGCCCTTGTAGGCCAGGTTGGCCCCCCAAAGGGTGTTGTTGATCGACTCCTCGCCCATCGCGGTCTTCGTGGTGAGGGGCATTTCGGAGAGGTGCATGACGGTGGCTCCGGCCGAAAAGTTCTTCGAGAACTCATAGTTCAGGTCGAGGCCCATCATCGTCTTGCGTTGCATGCTGTACGCTGACTGGTTCTCTAACGATACACTGATGGAGCTGCGGTTGGCCAGCACGCTCTCATTGATGATCGTGACGATACCGGAAGCGTAGTCGACCGTGTAGTCCACGTTCTCGGTCAGTCGGACGCCCCCCGCAGTGACAACGACTGACCCGCGGGCCACGTTCGTCGAACCCAGATTGATCTCCGATGCCGACGACGCACGGTACTTGCCACGTAACTTGAACTTGTTCTTCTCTGCAATCTGTTGGGCGACGGTCTTGGTGGAGTCGTAGAGTTCTTGAAACACGTACCGATTGGCAATGGCGTTGTTGCCGATGGCCTTTCGGAGGTGTTCGCCGAAGGGCTCCACGACGGGGAAGAATATGCGTCCGTTGGCGGGTTGGATGGTGTAGCCCTCCACGAAGTCGAACGAACCGTTCGGATAGGGTTCGTTGTTGGCGTCGAGGCGATCGAGGTTCATCACCTTCAGCAAGGTCTTGCCGGAGATATTCCCCTCTTGGATGCTGTAGACGTAAGTGCCGACGGAGTCGCTCTGGTAGACAATGTCCAGTTTGAAGCGGTCCTTCTGCACGGAGTATGCGTCGAGGGAGTAGACGTTCTTCATCATGAGGTCCCAGAAGGGCATGCCCGGCGCCTCATTGATACCCTTGAGCAGCTTGACGAAGAGGCATCCACTGGTGTTGTCGGTATTGTCGGTCGAGATCTCTCCGACCTGAAACGTCTGCCCGCCATAGGTGTACTCAAAGGCCACGGCCAGACTCTCGTCCGGCTGCAAGGCCGTAGAGAGGGAGATATACCCTAAGGCCTCGTTGAGCGAATATTCGGACGGACTGAGTAGGCGTGCACTACCGATCTTCTCATAGTCGCGCCCGTCCTCCAAGAAACTCAGTGCCCCGTTGACGCGGTCAATGCTGCGGGCATCGGTCAATGCCTTTACACGTGCGAAGAGCGTGTTGGCATTGTTGCTCGTCATACGGATCGTTCCCGAAGCCTGCACCTCGGCCGTGTTACCGATATGGACGTTCTCACCGAGGTCGGAGAAGGCCACGATGTTTCGTGCATCGTTGTAATTACCACGCTTGTTTGTCACCCATACCTCCATCTTGGTGATCTTGGCGCTCGACGCCACGAGAGGCAACTTGGCCATGGCCTCGTCGTAGCGATCGCGGAAGAAATGACCCAGGAAGAAGTGACGGTTCTCGTCATAGTTGTCGATATTGATCTCGAAGTCCGTCGTCTGTACGCCCCCCTGCGAGGTGATGGTACGCGACTCGGAATTCTGTTGAGCCAAGAGAGCGTTGACGCGCAGTTTGCCAAACTGCAGCTCCGTCTTAATACCGAATAGGGCCGCCCCACCACGAATGAGTGAGTTGCCCGTGTTCAGGCTCACGTTACCGGCCTCGATGTTTTTGATGATCTCATCCTCGTCGCCCGCGTAGGCCAGATTCAAGCGTGAGGCGTCAAACTCGAACGACGATTGGGTGTTGTAGTTCAGCCCGAAATTGACCTTCGTGCCGACGGAGGCCTGCATGTTGAGCTGTACGTTGTTGTCGAAGTTGAAGAAGGTGTGGTTGCGCGATCGTTCGGGCAGGGTGGGATTCTTCGTGCCACTGGACTTCATGCCCACCTTCATCTCCGCCGTCCCCTGCGATTTGACGCGAATACCTCCGGGTCCGAACACCCGATCGGCGGCACCGATATTGAAGCGCATGTCCATCAGGTTCATCTTTTCGCCGGCTGACTGTCGGAAGTTTTCCTCGTTCTTCTGCCGGTAATAAGCCTGCATCGACTGCTGCATGCTGTAGTTCTGATACTGCTCGGGGGTAAGCGTGATGGGTGTGCCGAGCTCCATGTCGCCCACCCGTGTACGGACGATGTACATACCTGTGAGCAGGTCGTACTCGATGGTGGTTCGCAGATTTTCCGGGTTTTGGAGGTCGGCCGGAGTGGGCTGTGTCAGGTCGCGATAGAAGAGGGGGGTGGTGCGAGCCACGGGAAAGCGTGGCTTGCCCGGCGCAGCGATCGTCGAGGGGATGGAATCCTTTCGCGTGGAGTCAGCGGGCGTCTGTGCCGCGGCACGCCCGCCGAAGAGGAACACCGCTGTGAGAAGAAGGGGGAGAAGGTATGTGCAACCTGTTTTCATACGGATGAGGAATAGGGACAAGGATCGGAAGAGGGGGTCAAAGCATTTTCAAGGCGCTGCGTACGATCTGCTCTACGGGCATATCGGGCTCAGCCTTGAGGAGCTTTTCGACGGCTTTTTGCGAGGCGTTTTTCTGGAAGCCGAGCATGACGAGTGCCGCCACGGCCTCTTCGGACGTGTCCGCTTGTGATCCTCGCGAGGCTGCAGCACGTCGCTCGTCGAGCCCTGCCACGGGGCGCACTTTGTTGCGTAGGTCGACGACGATGCGTTGAGCGGTCTTGTTGCCGATGCCTTTGACGGCGGTCAGTGTGGCGTCGTCGCCAGAAGCGATGACGTCGATCAGATCCGAGGGCTTGAAGGAGGACAGGATCATGCGCGCCGTGTTGGGTCCGACGCCGGAGACGGATGTGAGTAGCAGGAAGAGCTCGCGCTCTTCACGGCTGGCAAAGCCGTAAAGCAGGTGGGCGTCTTCACGGATCACTTCGTGGATGTAGATCTTGCCCTCGCGGAGTCCGTCGAAGGCGCTGTAGGTGGTCAGTGAGATATTGAGTTCGTAGCCCACGCCGCCGCACTCCATGACCATCAGTGCGGGTTGCAGCTCTACGATTTCTCCTTTGATGTATTCGATCATATGTCTATGGGTGTTGGGAAGTAGCTACGGCCTTAAAGGCTGGTGGTGATAAGGGGTAAGAAGTCACAGGCCTCCTTACTTATAATACACGCACCCCTCATAACGGCTAAAGGATTAAAAAAGTATAGCGGGAATCTGGCTCACATATACCGCCGGACGAAGGCGCGGACGCGGGCGGTGTATTCGGCGCGGTGATCGTGATAAGAGAAGGCGTGGCCTGACCCGGGGGCGATCCACAGCTCACGGTCGCCGCGGCGTTTGGCTTCGTAGAGGGGGTGAACCATTTCGGTGGGCACATAGTCGTCCGTCTCGCCGTGGATAAAGAAGATGGGCAGCTCCGAGGCGGCCACTTGCGCCAGCGACGAGGCCTGGAGGAAGTCCCATCCGTAACGCGCGCGGCAGAGCATGCTGGTGGTGTAGAGCAGAGGCATCTCGGGCAGGCCAAACTGCGCGCGTAGCTCCTTGGCAAACTCGTCCCAGACGCTGGTGTAGCCACAGTCTTCGACGATGCATCGCACGTCGGCCTGCTGCTCCTCGCCGGCCATCATCATGGCTGCGGCGGCGCCCATCGATATGCCGTGCACGGCGATCGTGGGCTCGGGGCCGAAGAGCTCGTCAGCGACGCGCGTCCAACGGATCACGTCGTAGCGGTCGAGCCAGCCCATGCGGATATGATCGCCATCGCTTAGGCCGGCGCCGTAGAGATCGGGCAGGAGGATGTTGAAGCCCAGGTCGTGGTGATAGAGATAGCCGATCATGAGCATGCGCACGGCGCAGTCCTTGTAGCCGTGGACGATGACGGCTGTTCGGCGCGTGGGCCGCTTGGCGCGGGCGTAGAGGGCATGCAGGCGGGTGCCATCGTCGGCGGTGATGAACGTGTCGCGCAGGGCGCCCGCACGGCGGAGGCTGTCTACCCAAGGCCGCAGGAAGGGATAAGTCTGGAACATGTAGGCATACGATCCCTCCGTGTCGCGCCCCTTGTTGTTATCCGGTTGGAGGGCGTGGTTGAGCATGAAGAAACTGGCTGCGGTGAGCGCCACGATGGCGAGCAGCAGCAGGGTGAGCAGGATGTTGCGTAGTTTTCTCATCATGGCCGCAAAGGTAAGGCCTGGCCGGTGCGTAGCCAGAAAGGGCCGCTGGGCGTCTACGGACGCCGGCGAAGCTGGCCGGGTACCTGGCAAACTTGGC
>CALHPT010000005.1 GCA_938036405.1 uncultured Tannerella sp. | reverse complement strand
GGACGAGCTTATAACCAAACAGTCCGACGAATGGCGAGAGGACAATGGGGTAAAGCGAACCGTGATGGCTGGGGAAGATGAAGTGGTGCCAAAAGTCGTCTGCGGCAAGAATATAGTCGCAGTCGTCTCCGCTAAGGCTGACTTTAGCATCGAACATAACGATGCTCATTAACGCGGCCAGAGCGATGATGAGCATAAAAAAAGCCTGCCGATGCCGATCGAAAAAGGCATCGAATCGTTGGGCGAAAGAGGGTGTGTTAGAGTCTTTCATTGTTTGCTTGCTTTGATGAAGAGTGAACCAGATATTTCTTTGATGATCGGACATTTCTCAATACTCAAGCCGATACCGGAGATGAGCGGAATCATTTTTACAGGCGTGGCAGGGTGTAAAAAGTCAAAAGGGCGGATAGCTATATCCACGAAACCATAAGACCGAAGCAGCTTACTCAGGCGCCACCGGAAGAAAGCCGTTTCGTCGGGCGAGTCTCCCAACTTGCGTTTGACGTAAGGCACGTTCTTCTGAACCGCTATTTGCGGGTTCATCATATTCGGCTCGGTAAAAGCGATGCGACCACCGGGCTTCAGCACGCGGAACATCTCCGACAGGGCTTTGGGTATATCAAGGTGATGCAATACGGAGCTGCCGATGATATAATCGAAGTGGTTGTCCGGGAAAGTCATCCGATAGGCGTTCTCTTCCATAAATACCACATTAGGCGCTCCGACCTCTTTTCTCGCAACGGCCAACAGATCAGGCGAAATGTCAATGGCCGTCACCTTAGCGCCTGTCTTGATGATTTCCTTAGTGAAATAGCCCGTTCCACAGCCTAATTCGAGTACCGCGCTGCCGGCTGGAATAAAGTCGGTAAGCATTTTTACCCGCCTTCGCCAGCGTTCTTTTCCTGCAGGCGATTCCCAGTTCCAAACCTCTCCGGCACCATGTTCCACGAGGTATTTCCCATGGGCGATCTCATGTTGTAATCTCTCTTCCATTCTTTCTATAGTCTCTCTTGTTCCTTTTTCAAATGAACTTAATCTTCCGTGCGGCGAAGGCGCACATTTTAATCAGCAGCCAGCCATGCTTGAAGCGGCTGATCTGCGTAGATCCGTATTCGCGGTCCTTGTATCGAATGATGATCTCCGTCATCTTCAGGTTTAGCTTGGCGGCGCCGAAGAGCAGGTCGAAGTCGCCGAAGGGATCGAAGTCGCCGAAGTAGGAGCGGCCCAGCTTGAGCGTGTCGTAGTCCGACTTGTAGAGCACCTTCGTACCGCAAAGCGTATCTTTTAGACTCTGCCCCAGAAGGTAGGAGAAGAGCACCCCGAAGCTCTTATTGGCGATCAGGTTAAGTAGCCGCATCGCCTGCTTCTCCATCGGGTAAACGAGCCGACAACCGTTGATAAACTCACCCTTACCCTGGCGGAGCGCCTCGTAGAACTTGGGCATGTCCTCGGGCGGCGTCGTCAAGTCGGCGTCAAGGATGAAGAGCATCTCGCCCGTAGCTGCCTCGAAGCCCTCACGCACAGCGTTGCCCTTGCCGCGCCCCGACTGGATGAGCACCTTGATCTGTTTATCTGGATAAGCATCACGCACACGGAGCATCTCCTCGTACGTTCCATCCTGTGAGTGTCCTTCGACGAAGACAAACTCCTGCGAGGCACCGAAAGCGGGCAGTCGGCGGACTGCATTCTCGATGTTACCCCGCTCGTTGCGCGCTGGGACAATGATAGATACCGTCCGCTCGGGCGCCTCTGTGCGTGGTTCGGGTCGGGCCACGATTAGGTTCACTAAATCCAGCCGATGGAAAGGGGGCAGGTTTGCCAGGAAACGGTTGCAGAACGGCGTCAGCAGCGGGATGTTGATGGGCAGCAGGATCTTGTTTTCACGCTTCACTCGCTCGAAGCCCGTTAAGCGGAGCAGGTTGTCGATGTCTTGCACCGAAAGCCAGTTTTGGTTCGGCTGACGCAGCTTCAAGCCGAGACGTTCGGCCAGTTTGAGGATCGGCTCCCAGAGAAAATTGTAGTTAGAAATGATGATGCGTGTGCGTTCGTGACAAACCTGTGGCAGGTGTTCAAAGGCGCGTTGCACATCCCAGAGTGACATCGTTAAGTCTGACATAATCACGTAATCGAACGTCTCATGGAGACGTAGTTCCTCGATATCGTCTATCTCAAAGCGCAGCTCCGGAAAGGATTTTCTGGCTATTTCGATCATCCGCTCCGAGAAATCGATGCCCACGCCATAGGCCGGTCGCATTGCTGCCAGCAGTTCACCTGTGCCGCACCCAATCTCCAGCACGCGGCTGCCGGGTGGGATGATAAACGAGAAGTAGCGCTCCAGCGAACGGTGGTAATAGCGCCGCATACGTTTGTGGCGTTGCCGTTCGGGCGCCGCCTGGTTGTAATACTCTATAATGGATTGCTTGTTCATTGGGAGGGAGGCGTGCCAGCCGCTTCGTGGGTGAGGGGGCTGTTCGCGCCTTTTTCTGATTGCGCGCGCAAAAGTAGAAGAAAGCCTTTTCCGAAATGGGTGGCTGAGTACTATGCGCCCTTTTATAGCCAAACGGAAAAGGCGCGTGGAAGGAAGCGGTAAAAACAGAAGCTTCTTCGTAGCCACTATGTCATTCCCAACCGCTGCTCAATATCAACTATCTCAAAGAGCACCTCAAAATTTGCTGTCGCTATCCTTTGATAGATAGTTGGGAGCGACTTTGTAATCTTTCTACTTCCGTCGCCGGCCCCTGCGGAGGCAAGACCCGGGGGGTGGAACCCAATCTGAGCCTCATCTCAGGTCAAAACAGGAGTTTGAACGCTTTCTGAGCCTCATCTCGGACCAAAACAGGAGTTTGAATGCTTTCCGCGGCGCAGAGTGGGTGATGGCCAAACGGAAAAAGAATGCGAAAAGGCTCTCGTTTTTATGTGCTGAAGGATATTGCTCCAAGGTGCTTGACGTATTCAGGCTGGACGTGTTAAGTCATGATAGACCGGAGTGAGAGGTGGCCTGTAATCTATCGTGAGGAGCACAGGCTGCGGTGTCCATGAATTACGGGTAATGGCACTGCTTAGCATCTGTTGTGCGGATGGGGGAGAGAACACAAGGCGTTATGGACGAGTATGTGTAAACACGAAAAGCCCCGCCGGACAAAGAGGCCGACGGGGCTTTTCTGAGATTCTTACCACAGATGGAAGAAGAATTTGTTTCCTAAAACAGGTGACGGGGGAAAGGTATCAACGGTCTTGCTTAGCAAGTTGCGGAGGTAAGATTCGAACTTACGACCTTTGGGTTATGAGCCCAACGAGCTACCCCTGCTCCACTCCGCGATCTGTTGTTGATGGCCGCAAAGGTAAAAACGATTTGATAAGTGCAAAATCTCTCTCCTCTCTTTTCGGAGTAGGCCGGGAGATTACCCATCATATATCGTCACAGGGTTGCCTATTTAGACAGGACAGACAGTCTTACATTTGCGCCCCTCACAAGTTTACAATTACGGATATGACAAAAAAGATGCTGCTTATCATTTGCTTGACTGCTCTGGCCTGCAGCGCCGACGCGCAGTCATGTTGGCGTTGGCTGGGGATCAAACCGGCCTATAAACTGAAAAATGAGCTATCAATCAGCTGGGGATTGGTCGAGAACCCGTTCGAGATGTATCACGACGATACACCCGGTTGGCCGGAGGGACGGTTCGAGGGGAACACACCGTGGGAGCGCTACGACCGCAGCCGATACAGCTACGGTGACCGTATCTATACGCAGGCGCTGTCGGTGGGCTACACCCAAGAGCTGAGCCGTTGGCTGGCGCTGGGTGTACAGACGTCCTACTCGGGCATCTACCAGAGCCAACGCCTCGACGGCATGTCGGTGGATCACCTTTACACGCATCGCCTGGCCATCTACCCAGCCGTGCGCTTCACGTACCTCAACCGACCGATGGTACGCCTTTATTCAGGTCTGGGTCTGGGCGTGGGCATGAAATGGAAGCGTGAGTTTTTTGATCCGGACGTGCAGTACAGCATTTTTCACACCGGACAGGTCACCTTCTTTGGTGTTTCCGTGGGGCGCCAACTGTTCGCTAGCTGGGAGCTGGGCTACGGCGTGAAAGGCTACCTGACGCTGGGAATGGGCTACCGGTGGTAGCAGAGATGGAGGGTAGATCAAAGTTTACGGGTCTACCCTCCGTCTTCTGTTCAATGCACTAAGAGCGGCTTTTTGATGTGATGGCTGCTGCCGTCGGGGTGATAGAGGTCGACATGGAAGATGTAGATGCCAGGTGAGAGGCCTGCACCGTCCCAGTGGATTTCACCATCAGGCGTTAGCAGCTGGTTGTTAGCGATCACGGCCACCTGCTGTCCATTACCTGAATAGACCGCCATGTGGCATCGGTAATCGGATTTATCCATCCGGTAACGAATCCGGTAGTCGCGTGTGGAGGCGTTGTATTCAGGTTCGCTGATGGTCACACCTTCCTCGGTATGTGACGACGTCTCGGACTGCGAATTTTTGTAGCCCGGTGTCCCATAGCCCGTCTCTGTGGCGGCTGACGTCCAGTTGTCGGCCTCCTGTGTCTCGCGGTCGGCACTGATTCGCTCAAGAGAGACCCCCCTTCGTACTTTGATAGCGCTGCTGTGCCACTTAGCGGAATATGTTACCTCGTCGATGACGGTGCTATCGGCTGTTCGAAGCAGGACGATCGTGGCCCCCTGATTGTTCAGCACGGGCAGTTTGAGGCGACGAATAGCGTCGGGGGCTATTGTTCGGAAGTATTTGAATCCGCCGTTAGGGTCGGTCGTTAGGGCGAGATAGTCGCCCGGTGCAAGGGTTATAGCGAGAGGAGCAAGCGGGTGGCGTGCGCCGAGGTTCCCGTCAGTTTTGCGTAGGGCGATGGCGAGGCCATCGGTCGGTAGTATGCGGTCGGAGCAGTTGTATAGCTCGATGTATTCGCTACCGCCCGGCTGCGGGTCGAAGAGGATTTCGTTGAGGACGATCTCCTTCGGCTCAACCGGATCAGTTTTCTCTGGTTCACTCGGTTTATTCGGCACGTTGGGTTCGTCAGGCTTCTCGGGTATGCCGTCCGAGTTCTCTTCGCCAGGTGTACCGCCGCGCGGATCAGATGAGAGATGCCACTTATCGCCTTCGCCGCGTTCGATGGATCTGCCCGCCTCGGCCTTCGGGTAGAAATAAGCATGAATGACCGCACCCGACGGGTCTTTCAATGCGAGCTGTTTGCCAGCGTTAGACATACTGGTGGGAAAGTCACCCATCCCCAAGGTGAGAGCTTTCTTGTTCGCCGATAGAGGCTTCCCCTTGCGATAGAGTACGGCGTAATGCCCTGCTGCGAGGGGCACGTTGGGTAGCCTTATCACGGTGTTATCATAAATGAACGCCCACCCTTTCAGTGAGATCGACCGCCCGGAAGCGTTGTACAGCTCCACGTAATCCGTTTCGGGCAGCCCTTGGGCGCCCTTCGGTGAGGCCATGACCTCGTTAATCACAATGTCGCCCTGCTTAATCGTATCGGTAGGCGGCGATGGTGAGGCTGATACACATAAGCGGCTGATAGGTAGCAGAAAAAGGAGGGTGATCAAGAGCATGCGTTGGACGCGGAGGCTCCTAGCGAGCGACTCACCGGCTCCAAATTGACAGGTTCGGCTCTGGCGAGCAACTCGCCGGCTCCAAATGGATAGGTTTGGCTCTGGCGAGCGGCTCGCCAACATCCCGGATTTTTCACCGAGGAAGTAGTCGTTGTTTGAGACTTGCTTCATGGATCTCCGTATTTAATGAGAAAAGAAACTTGAAAATGTGTCTTGGTTTAACATGAAGCAAAGGTGCACTAAATATCCCACCGCTGACGGCGGGCGGAGATAGAAACGAAAGTGTCCGACTGCCCCTATGCGGGTGGGTCGGACACTTCTTTTTTGTGGCATCAGCGAGGGGCGCGTGTCGAAAACGGCACTTGCTCTCCTCCCGATCCGTCACACAAGAGGAAATAGCGCGGTGTACGGGCTTTGTAGGTGCGGTATTCGTCGCCGTAGGTGGCTTCGCAATAGCGCTCTTCGCCGAGGACGATGAGGTGGGTGTAGACCATGAATGGGATGTTCACGAGCAGCAGCCAGAGGGAGGCGGAGGGATGCAGGTGCCGATCATGCCGACGAAGAAGGCGAAGTACATGGGGTTGCGGGAGAGGCGATAGACGCCGCTCGTGACGGTCTTCCCCTGCGGCGTCAGGCCATAAGCCAAGAAGGCGGCGATAAAGACGACGAACGAGAGGCCGAACACGACGGCACCGAAGGCAAACCAAGCACCGCTCTTGAGAGGGACGAAGATGGAGAGGATGAGCAGGGCGATTTGCAGGTAACCACTGATGGCGGCATTGCGACGGTCGGTGGGGGTGTACCATGAGGTGTCGACGGCGCGGCGCCCACCCTCTCTGTGCAGGGCCATAAACACAAACTGGATCAACACCATGCTCCAAGCGGGCATCCAGGCGTTGAACCAACCCAAGCGAAGGGTGGTGAAGAAGTTCAATGCGTCCATAAGCGTCAAGGAGAGTAGGTGTAAGTAAGGGCGGACCGATTGCGTCCGCCCGATTGATATTCCGCTCTTTCAGCTATACAAGAAGCGCTTGATGCTCTGCTTGGGCGTCTTCTCGAAAGGCTCATCGCGGAGCTCGACGGCGGAGACGTTGCAGTACTTGGGGATGCGACTGTTGAGCTGACGCAGGTTGTCGGTCATGGTGGCCTGGAGGGCGGCGGCGTCGAGGCCGTCCTTCTCGGCGCGGTCGCGGTCGGGAAGGATGAGGGCGACGAGCCCCTCGGGGCGTTGCACGATGAGTGACTCGGTGACGTAGGGCAAGGTGCTGAGGATACTCTCGATCTCTTCGGGGTAGATGTTCTGACCGTTAGAGCTAAGGATCATCGTCTTGCTGCGGCCGCGGATGAAGATGAATCCGTCGCGGTCGATCACGCCCAGGTCGCCCGTCTTGAGCCATCCGTCGGGCGTCATGGCGGCGGCCGTTGCGTCCGGGTTCTTGTAGTAACCGAGCATGACGTTCATGCTGCGCACCTGGATCTCGCCGGCGGTGTTCTCCGGATCGGGCGAGTCGATGCGTACCTCCATACGGTCGACCGCACGGCCGACAGAGCCGGGGCGGTACGTCTTCCAATATTCATAAGAGATGAGCGGGCCGCACTCGGTCATGCCGTAGCCTACGGTGTAGCGGAAGCCGATGCGGTGCAGGAACTGTTCCACCTCCTTATTGATGGCCGCACCACCGATGACAATCTCGGAGAAGTCGCTACCGAAGGCCGCGCTGAGGGCTTTGCAGATGCGTCGGTCGATGAGGTGACCGATGCCGGGCAGGCTGCGCAAGAAGCGTGTCCTGGGCTTATTGATCTGCGGGAAGATGCGTGTGCGGACGATCTTTTCGATGATCAGGGGCACGGCGATGATGAGGCGCGGGCGAACGGAGGTAAAGGTGTCAATGACCACCTTAGGGTTGGGCACGCGCGGCAGGAAGTGGATGTGGCAGCCCTTGTTGATGCCGTTCATGATTTCGAAGGCCAGGCCATACATATGGGCCATGGGGAGCATGCAGACGAAGTGGTCGCCGGCCTTTAGGAAGGGCAGATGATCGGCCGCGAAGCGCGTGTTGCTCCATAGGCTGCGGTAGGGCAGCATGACGCCTTTGGAGTATCCCGTGGTGCCGGAGGTGTAGTTGAGGATGGCCATCTCGTCGGGCTGTTCGATGTGCACGTGCAGGCTTTCGGCCGTGAAGCGAGGGTAACGCTCGGAGAAGGTCGTCTCGAGCCGTTCGCGCAGGCGGTCTACGCCCGGATGTCGACAGAGGGCCAGGCTCCAGTCCTCCAGCAGGAGGGCGGCGGTGAGGTCAGGCATAGCGTCGGCCGAGAGCTTCTCCCAGCTCGAGGAAGCGGCCAGAAGGACTTTAGACTCGGAGTGGCAGACGATATGGTGTACGTTTTCGGGATGGAAGTCGTGAAGGATGGGCGTGGCCACGGCGCCGTAGGTAAGGATGCCGAAAAAGGCGATGACCCAGCGTGCAGAGTTGCGTCCGATGAGGGCCACGCGGTCGCCCTTACGCACTCCGGCATGTTCGAGCAGGAGGTGTAGACGCGCCATCTCAGCGGCCATGTCCTTGTAATAATAGGTCACGCCCTGATGGTCGGTGAGTGCGGGAAATTCCCAGTGGGCCTTGAGACTGTCTTCGATAAGCCCTAAGAAGCGATCCTGATTGTTCATAAGTCTTGCTGTATTGTTCTTTACGGACGACAAAAGTAGAGCGATTCACAGGATGAGAGCCGGGGGAGGCGGCGCTTGTAGGGGTACAACGGCATACACCCCACGTATCCCTAATGGCCTAATCCTATCTCCTCTGCGTGCCGCCCAAACGCACCGCCTTTTATAGGCCAACACCCCGTCGGCCCCCAAAACGGGCCGCCTTTTATAGGCCAACACCCCGTCGGTGCCCAAAACGGGCCGTCTTTTGTAGTCCAACACCCCGTCGGGGTCAAAAAGGCGCCACGTTTTGCACTGTTCCGGGCTGCGCGGCGAAAAAGGCGGCCTGTTTTTCACCGTTCCGGGCTGCGCGGTGAAAAAGGCGGCCTGTTTTTCACCGTTCCGGGCTGCGCGGTGAAAAAGGCGGCCCGTTTTTCACAGTTCTTGGGTGCGCGGTGAAAAAGGCGGCCTGTTTTTCACAGTTCTTGGGTGCGCGGTGAAAAATGCGGCCTGTTTTTCACAGTTCTTGGGTGCGCGGTGAAAACGGCGGCCCGTTTTTTACAGTTCTTGGGTGCGCGGTGAAAAAGGCGGCCTGTTTTTCACGGTTCTTGGGTGCGCGGTGAAAAAGGCGCCCCGTTTCTCACTATTCTTAGCTGCGCGGTCAAAAACGGGGCAGCCGTTCACACCGCCTAACTCTTGGGGCGTCGAAATACATTATTTCTGGCTGTCGCAGATTTGCAACGGCTCCACACACACCGACGGGCCGCCTCCCCCCCTCCGTGAACATTTACCGCCGCCCGGCTGTTTATTGGAGAGTTTAACGTGTAACAACCCCATATCAAAAAGGAGAAACAGAAATGAGAAGAATGAAATGGATGCTGGCGGCGGCTGTGATGCTCGTCGCCGTGACGACGGCTCAGGCGCAGTGTCGCTTCGGCGTGAAGGGCGGTGTCAACATCGCCTCGGTGTCGTTCGGTCGCCATGTGCTGGACGCGGAGAACATCACCGGCTTCCACGTCGGGCCCACGCTGGAGTGGAACATCCCCCTACTCGGCCTCGGTATCGACGGTGCCGTGCTCTACAGCCAACGTGGCTTCGGAGTGCGCGGCGAGAGTCTGCGGTCGGATTATATTGATGTGCCGGTGAACGCCAAGTTCAAGTTTGGCCTGCCCCTGATCTCGCCTTTCGTGGCCGCCGGGCCTTACGCCTCGTTCCGCGTGTCGAGCAATAAGTCGTGGGACATCTCTGGCATCACCGATCAGGTGATCAAGCAAGTGGAGGCCCAGAGCTTCGCCGCGGGGCTGAACTTCACGGCCGGCGCTGAGGTGATGGAAGCCGTGCAGGTGGGGCTGACGTATAGCCTCGGCTTGACGGACAACTACAAGGCTTTCGATCGGAGAAACGTGAACTCTTACTCCGGTAAGCCACACACCTGGATGTTGTCGGCCACCGTATTTTTCTAACGAATCAATCGAATTACAGCGGGGGAAGGCTGTGGCAGGTCACGGTCTTCCCCCGCTTTATGCTTACACATTTAATAACAGAGACAAGATGAAAAAGACAAGCATTCTTTTGGCAGCCTTGCTGCTGCTGACGACGATGATGGCCGAGGCGCAAACCAGACGCCCACGGCAGCAACACCACCGACGGACAACAACGCAATACCGCCGCGTGCCGCCCGTACGCTTCGGTATCAAGGCGGGACTTAACCTGGCCTCCGTCGACTCGAAGTATGGAATCGATGCCGACCGTGTGCTCGGTGTGCACGTCGGGCCGATGGCGGAGTTTAGACTGCCTGTGCCTGGGCTCTATATCGACGGCGCACTGCTCTTCAGCCAGCGCGGCATCGGCGAGGGTTACAACCACGATTATGACTTCCGTAACGATTACTTGGATATGCCTGTGACGCTGAAGTATCGCTTCCCCGTTCCCCGCGTGGCGCCCTTCTTAGCGACGGGTCCCTACGTCTCGCTCCGCCTCACGGGCGACAAGAATCATTATGCGGGAACGGTCTACACCGCGCGCGACGTGGCCACCGGTTGGAGCTTCACGGGCGGTATCGACATCGTGCGCCGCGTGCAGCTGAGCCTCACGTACGACTTAGGCCTTTCGGAGTCCTATCGCGCCTATCCCTACGGCATCCGCCACGCTGCGTCGGCCTACGGCGTGCGGTCGAACACGTGGATGTTCTCCGCAGCAGTGCTGTTCTGATCGTGCTTTACGCCGACGTCCTCCTGCCGCTGCCTATGGCGGATGCGTACACCTACCTCGTACCCGACGATATGGTCGATCGGGTACAGGTAGGCATGCGTGTGGTGGTGCCCTTCGGAGCGCGGCGTTACTATACGGGCATTGTGCGTGACGTGCACCACCGTGCGCCCTCGGCGGGCTACGCGCTCAAGCCCATCTTCGTGGCTCCGGACGAGACGCCCGTCGTCCGACCCGTGCAGCTGCGCTTCTGGGACTGGATGGCGTCGTATTACCTGTGTACGCCGGGCGAAGTCTACAATGCGGCCGTCCCTGCCGGGCTCAGACCCGACAGTGAGACGGTCGTTTCGCTGTCTGATGGATACGCAGAGGGGGCACCTCTCTCGCCCAAGGCACAGGCCGCGCTCGATGCGTTGGCCACCTTTCCCAAGCCGCCCACCGTGGCCGAATTAGAGCGTCGGGCGGGGGTGCGCAACCTGCTCCCTACGCTCACGACGTTGGTGGCCGAGGGCGCTGTGCATGTGGACGCGGAAGTGAAGGCCGGCATCACGCCACGGCGTGAGACGTTCGTCCGCCTCGCTGCGGATTACCCCGATGAGGAGAGTCTGCGGCCGCTTTTTGACACCCTCCGCCGCGCGGCCAGTCAGGAGCGACTGCTGCTCCACTTCCTCGACGCCGCCCAACCCTTCTCGCCCGACGGTCGGCAGGAGGTCTCCCGTAAGGAACTGCTGGCCACGAGCGGCGCATCGGCCGCCCTGCTTACGGCCCTCGTTCGCCGTGGCGTGCTGACGCTCGTGGAGCGCACCGTGGAGCCGCAACCCCTCTTCCTGGACCGCGTCACGCATCCCGCCCGCCCCCTCACGTCGGCACAACAGTCGGCTTACGAAGCCATTGGCGCGTCCTTCGATACGCACCCCGTCTGCCTGCTCCACGGCGCCCCCTCGTCCGGCAAGACGGAGATCTTCCTCCACCTCATCCTCGACACCCTCCGCGTCGGTCGGCAAGCGCTCTACCTGTTGCCTGAGATCGCCCTTACGACACAGATGACGGAGCGGCTGG
>CALHPT010000004.1 GCA_938036405.1 uncultured Tannerella sp. | reverse complement strand
TACAGTAACAAAAAGTCACCCGATATAACCCAACGAGAATTTACACGAATAAAAAGTGACCCGATATATTTCTACACATATCGTACAGAAACAAAAAGTCACTTTTTTATTTCTGACATGATCTGTACACCTACAAAAAGTGACTTTTTTATTTTCAAACAAGTTGCTTTACCCATAAAAACAGTACAAGATCCGCCTTTCGTCACCTGCGCAGCGGCCTCGCAACGTCAGCCCGGAGGATCCCCGATTGTCCGCGTGCATTTTTCATGTTTGGCGGAGGTTTCAGCCCCCGAGGCAGTGCCTTTCGAAGCATCGATTGGCGTAATCCATTCGATCCACCCCCGATTTTTGAACCATCTTTGCAGAAACAACAAGCTATCGTTAAATCTTATTTGTTATGAAGCGAATTGTAATCACAGGTATAGGAGGCGTCGGCGGATATTTTGGCGGCATGCTGGCGCGCGCATACGCAGCCAACAGAGAGGTTGAGGTGTATTTCGTCGCCAGAGGAGAGCACGGGCTGGAGATTGCTCGGCACGGGCTGCAGGTGGAGACCCCGAAGGAGTCCTTTCGCGTGCGTCCGGAGGGCGTCGTAGAGCAGCCGGAGAAGCTCGGCTTCACGGCCGATTACATCCTCTGCTGCACGAAGAGTTACGACCTGGAGGCGGCCGTGCAGAAGCTGCGACCCATCATCGGTCCGGAGACCGTCATCGTGCCGCTGCTCAACGGCGCCGACATCCGCGATCGCGTCGTCGAGCAGCTCAAAGACCGTGGGCAGGTGTGGTACGGCCTGACGTACGTCGTGGCCATGAAGACAGCCCTGGGCACGATCCGCAATGTGCACGGGCGCGGCAAACTGCTCTTCGGCTCGGGTCAGCCGCGATGCAAGCGCGGCGAAGAGCTGGAAAACCTGCTGCGTGAGGCCGGCATACAGGCCGAATGGCACGACGATATCCAGCTGCAGGTCTGGAAGAAGTTCATCATCATCTCCGTCTCGGCCGCAGCCACGTCCTACTTCGACCTGCCCGTGCTGCTGGCCCTGGAGCGCCACGCAGCCAAGTGTCGCCAACTGCTCCAAGAGGCCACCAGCGTGGCCCAAGCCCGGGGCTTCGACCTGACGGAGGAGTATTGTTGGCAGGAGCTGTTCCGGGCGTGGGGCAGCGACGCCAAGTCCACCACCTCCATGCACCGCGACTTCCGCGCAGGCCGGCCCACCGAGGTCGACAGCCTCTGCGGATACATCGTCCGTGAGGCCGAGCGGCTCGGCATCCCCGTGCCGGCGTACGAGGAGATTTATCGGGGCCTGAAAGTGGGGATATCTAAGTGAGGCCTCACATCGCGACGACGTTTGGAACGGGAGGTTGACCACCACGGCCAGCCTCCCGTTCGGCATTTGGAAGAGAGGGGGGGCGTGCTACTTTTGCCCCACTTTTTTCGGCCGGGGGCCTGTCCCCCTCCCCCCCCACTCAATAACTACCCCTGACTACTTTAACTACTCAAGAGATTAGATATGGCTGTTTACTTAGAAGACGTCTCCAGAACCTTCGGAGAATACCTGTTGATCCCTGGTCTGACGACCAAGGCGTGCATCCCGACCAACGTGTCGCTCAAAACGCCGCTCGTAAAGCACGCCGTGGGCGAGCCCTCGCCTATCCGGCTGAATATCCCCTTCGTTTCGGCCATCATGCAGGCCGTGTCCGGCCCCGAGCTGGCCATCGAGCTGGCGCGCAACGGTGGCCTCTCGTTCATCTTCGGCTCACAGCCCATCGAGAGTCAGGCCGAGATGGTGCGTAAGGTGAAGAAGTTCAAGGCCGGCTTCGTAGTCAGCGACTCCAACCTCACGCCCGAGCAAACCCTGGCCGACGTCGTCAATTTGGTGCGTCAGACGGGTCACTCCACCATCGGCATCACCGACGACGGCACGCCTAACGGCCGACTGCTCGGCATCGTCACCAGCCGCGACTATCGCGCCGAGAAGGACGATCCGGCCATGAAGATCGGCACCTTCATGACGCCCTTCTCCAAGCTCATCTACGGTCGATCGGGCATCTCGCTGAGCGAGGCCAATCGCATCCTTTGGGAGCACAAGCTAAACTCCCTGCCCATCATCGACGCCGACGACCGCCTGGCCTACTTCGTCTTCCGCAAAGACTACGACAGCCACCGCAAGAACCCGGACGAGCTATCCGACGCCACGAAGAAGCTGCTCGTCGGCGCGGGCATCAACACACGCGACTACAAGGAGCGTGTCCCGGCGCTCATCGAGGCCGGCGTAGATGCGCTCTGCATCGACTCCTCCGACGGCTATTCCGAATGGCAGCGGGAGACCCTCGAATGGGTCAAGGCGAACTACAACATCCCCGTGGGCGCAGGCAACATCGTAGACAGCGAGGGCTTCCGCTACTTGGTCGACGCCGGGGCGGACTTCATCAAGGTGGGCATCGGCGGCGGATCGATCTGCATCACCCGCGAGCAGAAGGGCATCGGACGTGGACAGGCTACGGCGCTGATCGATGTGGCGCGTGCCCGTGACGCCTATTGCAAGGAGACGGGGATCTATGTGCCCATCTGTAGCGACGGCGGCATCGTGCACGACTATCACATGACGCTGGCCTTGGCGATGGGAGCCGACTTCCTGATGATGGGTCGCTACTTCGCCCGCTTCGACGAGTCGCCCACGCAGACGCTCCGCATCGGCAATAACTACGTGAAGGAGTATTGGGGCGAAGGCTCGAACCGCGCCAAGAACTGGCAGCGCTACGACATGGGCGGCTCCGAGGCGTTGAAGTTTGAGGAGGGCGTCGACAGCTACGTGCCCTATGCCGGCAAGATGAAGGACAACCTCGACATCACCCTCGGTAAGATCCGCGCCACGATGTGCAGCTGCGGCGCCATCACGCTCGAGGAGCTGCAACAACGCGCCAAGATCACGCTCGTCTCCTCCACCAGCATCGTAGAGGGTGGTGCGCACGACGTGATCCTCAAAGACCAGAACTAGGGGGGTCAGGGACCCCCGCCAATCTTGCCTGGTAGGGGTCAGGGACCCCCGCCAATTTTGCCTGTTACCTGCGTGTACCCGGCCAAACTTCCCCGCCCTCGGTGAGGGCTCGCTTCCTTTTCTTGCATCAAGGCAAGAAAAGGAAGAGGCCTCCAGCCAACCCTGCCGGGTACACGTTCGTATCCCCAAACAATTAAACACCTAACATCTCAACAAGCAATGACCGACACCGTCCTCGAAAAGCTCAAGATCCTGGCCGAATCGGCCAAGTACGACGTCTCGTGCTCCTCGAGCGGCACGGTGCGGCGAAACACGGCGGGAGGGATCGGCAACACCGTAGGCGGCGTCGGCATCTGCCACAGCTTCACCGCCGACGGCCGCTGCGTCTCGCTGCTGAAGATCATGCTCACCAACCACTGCATCTTCGACTGCGCCTACTGCATCAACCGCCGCAGCAACGACCGCCCACGCGCCACGCTCTCCGTCCGCGAGCTGGTGGACCTCACCATCGAGTTCTACCGCCGCAACTACATCGAGGGGCTCTTCCTCAGCTCCGGCGTCATCCGTAACGCGGACTACACGATGGAGCGCATGGTGCGCGTCGTCAAAGACCTCCGCACCGTCCACCGCTTCAACGGTTACATCCATCTCAAGAGCATCCCCGGATGCAGCCGCGAGCTAGTCGAGGAGGGCGGGCTCTACGCCGATCGCATGAGCGTCAACCTGGAGCTGCCTACCGAAGAGAGCCTCCGTCGCGTGGCCCCGGAGAAGAACTTCGAGAGTGTCTTCGCCCCCATGCGATACATCCGCCAAGGCATGCTGCAAAGCCAGGAAGACCGCCGCAAGTTTCGCCACGCCCCCCGCTTCGTGCCGGCCGGACAGAGCACGCAGATCATCGTCGGCGCCACGCCCGAGACCGACCACGACATCCTCCGCGTCTCCTCCGCCCTCTACCGTCGGCCGAGCATGAAGCGCGTCTATTATTCGGGCTACGTGCCCGTCAACACCTACGACACACGCCTGCCCGCCGCCGTCGGCCGCGTGCCCCTCATCCGCGAGAACCGCCTCTATCAGGCCGACTGGCTGATGCGCTTCTACGGCTTCGGCGCCGACGAGATCGTCGACAGCGCCACCCCCAACCTCGACCTCGAGATCGACCCGAAGCTCGCCTGGGCGCTGCGTCACCCGGAGTGCTTCCCGGTCGACATCAACCGCGCCGACTACGCCCTCATCCTCCGCGTGCCCGGCATCGGCGTCAAGTCCGCCCGCATGATCGTCGCCTCCCGCCGCTACGGCAGCCTCACCTCCGACAGCCTCCGGCGCATCGGCGTGGTGATGAAGAAGGCGCAGTATTTCATCACCTGCCGCGAGCTCTCCATCGGGGGGACCATCCAAGAAGTCACCCCCGAACAAGTGCGCCGCGCCCTCGTTCCCACCCCATCGCGCAGCAAGAAGGTCGATCCCCGGCAGCTGAGCTTAGTCTGGGAATGATTTCTCGCGTGTTCCCGAGCGGTTTCACCCGAGAAACATGGTTTCTGGAGCATTCCCAAACGGTTTCAGTGCAGAAACACGGTTTCTGGAGCGTTTCCGAGCGGTTTCAGCCTATCAACCGGCTACCCAAATGCCAGCCTTACCCGGGGCCGTTTTTCGTTTTCAGCTTTTACTTCCCCCCTGTGCTCATTTTCTTCTACGATAAAACCTTCGAGGGCCTCCTCACGGCCGTTTTCGACGCCTACACCCGCCGCACCTTCCCCGACCATCTGCTGCGTGTGGGCGAACCCGCGCCACTCTTTGCCGACGAGACATACACCGTCGTCACCGACACGGCCCGAGCCGAACGCGTCCGCCTCGGACTCATGCGCAAGCTCCCGTCCGAAGTCACCACCCTGATCCTCCGCGCCTGGCTCTCGGAGCAGCCCACCGTCGACGAACTCCTCTTCCGCTACATCCGCAAAACCTTCGACACCACCGAGTCCATCGCCCTCAACTTCGCCGATCCGGACGTCCTCGAGGTGCGCAACCTCGCCCTCAAGGTCAGTCGCGAAGCCCACAAGCTCAAGCAATTCGTCCGCTTCAGCAAGACCGCCGACGGGCTATACGTCGCCCCCATCCGCCCCGTCTACAACGCCCTCCCGCTGGCCGTCCCCCACTTCACCGACCGCTTCGCCGACCAGCCCTGGGTGATCTACGACCTCCGCCGTCGCTACGGCTACCACTACGACCTCCACACCACGCGTGAAGTCACCCTGGCCGACGACACCGCCCTCCGCTTCCGCCTCGACCCCGACCTCCTGGCCACCGACGAGCAGCGTTTCCAAGCCCTCTGGCGCACCTACTTCCGTTCCCTCACCATTCGCGAGCGCCTCAACCCCCGCAAGCAGCGTCAAGACATGCCCGTCCGCTTCTGGCCCCACCTCACCGAAATGCAGCCGGAAGACCTCTGATGCGCCCCCCGTCGCACACAGAACCCCCTGCCATTCACCACTTCCGACATGCCTCACCATTTGCGCAACGTGTTAATTGGTCTACTTTTGCGCCTCAATAATCCGCAGAGGGCATGAAAAAGAGATCCGTCGGGGACCCCCGGCGTGTCCGCCCCCGGGAGTCACGATTAATACTAATAATCAATGTACGTAATTGTAGAAATCAACGGCCAGCAGTTTAAGGCCGAGCAAGGAAAGAAGTTGTTTGTCCATCACCTCCGTGACGTCGAGAGCGGCGCAACGGTGGAGTTCGACAAGGTGTTGTTGGTCGATGCCGATGGCAGTGTGCAGGTGGGCGCGCCCACGGTGGAAGGTGCCAAGGTGATTTGCGAAGTGCTTTCGCCGCTGGTTAAGGGCGATAAGGTGCTCGTCTTCCACAAGAAGAGAAGAAAGGGTTACCGCAAGCTGAACGGACACCGCCAGCAGTTTACCGAAGTGAGCATCAAACAAATCATCGCTTAACCATTTAACTACAACAAGACAGAGAAATGGCACACAAAAAAGGAGTCGGCAGTTCCAAGAACGGCCGCGAATCAGAAAGCAAACGCTTAGGCATTAAATTATTTGGTGGCCAGAAGGCCAAGGCCGGTAACATCATCGCCCGCCAGCGCGGCACGGAGTTCCATCCGGGCAAGAACGTGGGCATGGGTCGCGATCACACGCTGTATGCACTCATCGACGGTATCGTAGTCTTCAAGCGCGGCCGCGAGAATCGTTCATACATCTCCGTCGAGGGCTTCGAAGCCGCCCCGGCGCCGCAGGTGGAGCAACCGGCAGAAGCATAACCGCCGCCCGCTCCCCGGAGAGAGAGTAACACGAATCAGAAAGAGGGGCTGTCCTATCATCACATGAGGGCAGCCCCTCTTGTTCGTATCCATCTATAGCGAATGAACAATCTCAACATACCTCCATCGGCCCTTCGTCTGGTCGTACTGTGCTTTCTCGCGTGCCTCATGTTCTTCTCCTGCGCCGCACACCGACATACCCCCGCACCGATACGTGTGGAGCATCCCGCCCCCACACTCGGCATCGAAGTGACAGGCGCAGACAACGCCGCACTCTATCGCATCGTAGCGCAATGGCTCGGCACACCGCACCGCATGGGCAAAAGTGTCTGCGGCGTGGGCACAGACTGCTCGGGCTTTGTCACCACCGTCTATCGTGAGATATACGGCAAGGTGCTCGAACGCTCCTCGGCCGACATGCTGGCGAAGAACTGCCGACGCATCAGCCGCCATCGGCTACGTGAGGGCGACCTCGTCTTCTTCCACAACGGTGCACGGCGAGGCAAACGCCGACGTGTCTCGCACGTGGGCATCTACCTCAAGGACGGACTCTTCGCCCACACCAGCACCTCCCGCGGCGTGGTTATTAGCAGCCTCGACGAGGAGTATTACAGCCGACACTGGGTGGCCGGCGGCACCGTGCAGTAAAGGCGAAAGAAATGTCCGCAAGCACATGACCGACCCAGAGTATGTCAAAGGCAACACAGCTGATGTGCTGCTCTGCAAAGTCTCAAAGCGTATATTTTTGTCACCCGTAATACGTAGAACTACCTCTTACTCCATACAGAACTATGCTTACCATCAAAGTCATCACCGAACAACGCGACGAAGTGATCCGCCGACTGGCCATCAAACACTTCGACGCAACCGAGATCATCGACCGAATCATTGCACTCGATAAAACCCGACGCACCACGCAAGCCACCCTCGACGCCAACCTCACGGAGGTGAATCGCCTCTCCAAACAGATTGGCGGACTGATGAAGGAGGGTAAACGTGCCGAAGCCGACGAAGCTAAGGCCGAAGTATCCCGCCTGAAAGAGACCAACCGCACGCTGGAGGCCGACAAGACACAGGCCGAAAAAGACATGCATGAGCTGCTCGTGCTCATCCCCAACCTCCCCCACGCCTCCGTGCCCGAAGGCACGGGCGCCGACGACAACCGTTGCGAGGAGACGGGCGGCTCCATCCCCGAACTGCCCGCCGACGCACTGCCGCACTGGGAGCTGGCCCGCAAATACGACATCATTGACTTCGAACTGGGCGTCAAGATCACCGGTGCCGGCTTCCCCGTATATAAAGGCAAGGGGGCACGACTGCAACGTGCGCTCGTGAACTTCTTTCTCGATTGCGCACGCGACGCCGGATATGTCGAGATTGAGCCACCCTACGTAGTCAACGCCGCATCGGGCTACGGCACCGGACAGTTGCCCGACAAAGAGGGGCAGATGTATCACGCCAACCTCGACGACCTCTACCTCATCCCCACCGCTGAGGTGCCCGTCACAAACATCTATCGCGACGTAATCCTCAACGACGCAGACCTACCCATCCGCAACACGGCCTACTCCGCCTGTTTCCGCCGCGAAGCCGGTTCGTACGGCAAGGATGTGCGTGGGCTTAACCGTCTGCACCAGTTCGACAAGGTGGAGATCGTCCGCATCGATCGGCCAGAGCACTCCTACACATCGCTCGAGGAGATGGTCACGTACGTCCGCTCACTCGTCGAGGCGCTCGAACTGCCGTGGCGCATCCTGCGACTCTGCGGCGGCGATCTGAGCTTCACCTCCGCCCTGACTTTCGACTTCGAAGTCTTCTCCGCCGTGCAAAAGCGTTGGCTGGAAGTCAGCTCCGTGTCGAACTTCGAGAGTTACCAAGCCAACCGCCTGAAGTGTCGTTAC
Source organism: uncultured Tannerella sp. (assembly GCA_938036405.1). Taxonomy (GTDB): domain Bacteria; phylum Bacteroidota; class Bacteroidia; order Bacteroidales; family Tannerellaceae; genus Tannerella. The sequence goes on along the minus strand of CALHPT010000004.1, from coordinate 1,339 downwards.
CGCGACGCGCAGAAGAAGGTGCAGCTCTGCCATACGCTCAACGGTAGCGCCTTGGCCCTGCCCCGCATCGTAGCCGCATTGCTCGAGAACAATCAGACGCCCGAAGGCATCATCATCCCCAAAGTCCTCGTGCCTTACACCGGCTTCGAGCGCATCTCGTGAAATGAACGGCTAAAAGCGAATAGCTAAAAACGGCCGGGTGCACCTCAACCGGTCCCCGGCCGACTTTCAGATTTCCCCCTATTTCTCCTGACCTTCTCTTCAAATCATCCACACACTCACCCTTAACAAACTATACATCTATGAATCGACTGATTGTATTTGCGATGCTGTTGTTCGCTGGAACAATAGCCGCACAGACCCCGAAGCTGCCCAAAAGCGCGGCTTCCGCACAGGACTTTGCTCCCGAGGGGTGGCATGTGTTCTTCATCGAGAATGGCGACCTCAACAAGGACCATGTCGACGACATCGCTTTCATCTTGCAAAACAACGATTCGGGCAGCCGCGTCCTGGCCATCGCCTTTGGCAAGAAGAAGCGCGGATACGTGCTTCAAGAGCAAGACGGCGGCCGCTTCATCGCTCCCAAAGGCAACACGGACGCCTTTGTCGACATGAGTATCCAGAATGGTGCACTCCGCTTCAACTTCCTCCTGCCCGGCTCACATGCCTACGACAACGACGACAGCTTCATCTTCCGCTTCCAGAACAAACGCTTCGAGCTGATCGGCTGGGAGCGTAAGCTACGCAGCAAGAAAAACGACCGAGTAAACGAGGTCACCAGCGTGAACTTCTCCACCCAGACAGTCATCTACGAAGACCGCACGAAGAAGTCCGAAACGCGCCAGAAGCACTTTGACTACGGCCGCCTGAAGACCCTCAGAAACGTTGTGCCCGGCAAGTTCAGCCTCAGTTACGACAAGCTGTAATTCGCCCCGCCTCCTCTTCTCTAATCATTCACACTTAACAAACTACACATCTATGAATCGACTGATTGCATTAGCTATGCTGTTGTTCGCTGGAACAATAGCCGCACAGGACCTGAAGCTGCCCAAAGAGGCCAACTCCGCAAGCGAATTTGCCCCTGAAGGCTGGCGTGTGTACTTCAACGCCACGAAGGAAGACCTGAATGGTGACCAGATCAAAGACTTAGTCTTCGTCTTGCGAAACAAAAAGTCTAAAAAGCGTGTCCTCGTCATCGCCTTCGGCCAGAAGAAGGGACGCAAATACGTTCTGCACAGGCAAGACGACGGCCGCTTCATCTGGCCCAAAGGCCATAAAACAGCCTTTAAAGAGCTGAGCATTGATAGGTCTGAAGATAAGAAGCACAACAATGTGCTCC
>CALHPT010000003.1 GCA_938036405.1 uncultured Tannerella sp. | reverse complement strand
AGCTGGCGTGCGAGCATGATGAAGCTGGCGTGTGAGCATGATGAAGCTGGCGTGCGAGCAAGAAGTAGCTGGCGCGTGAGCATGAAGTAGCTGGCGCGCGAGCATGAAGTAGCTGGCGTGCGAGCATGATGAAGCTGGCGTGCGAGCTATCTACATCTCTTTTTTTCTTTGCCCCCGCTGGCGGCCCACCCGCTATCATTAATGTTCTAATCTCTATCCCCTATGACCAAACTGCTAACCCTTTTGATGATGATCACCACCCTCCACGCCGCGGCCAAAAACCGCGTCAAGGTCGCATGCGTGGGCAACAGCGTGACCTATGGCTACGGATTACCCAATCCCGCCACCGAAGCCTACCCCGCGCAGCTGCAAAAGCGACTCGGCGGCACGTTCGATGTGCGCAACTTCGGTCGTAACGGCGCCACCCTCATGTATGGCAGTGGCATCAGCTATGGCCTTACCGAAGAGTGCAAAAACGCCCTTGCCTTCGCGCCCGACTACGTTGTCATCGACCTCGGGCTGAACGATGTCGACCCGATCGGTTGGACGCCCAACGACTCCACCTTCGTCCGCAACTACCGCGAGCTGATCGGCGCCTTCCGAGGCGTCAATCCGAAGTGCCGCATCTGGATTTGCCACATGACGCCGATCGCTTACCACTATCCGAACTATTTCAACGGCCTGCGTGAACGCTACGCCATGATCCGCGAACAGATTGCTCACGTGGCCCGCGATCTGAAAGGGGCTGTCCTGTTCCTCATGGGCGCTGCGAGCCGTTCCGCCATCGCCTCGACCTGCTCCCCGACGGCCTCCACCCGAACGCCACGGGCGCGCGTTTGCTGGCCGAGACGATCAGCAGCGCCCTCACCGGACGCCACGGTGGGCTGCGCATGCCCGCCATCTACACCGATCACATGGTGCTTCAGCGCGATCGCCCGCTGGAGATCCGGGGTACGGCTGACGCGGGCGAGACGGTCACCGTGCGCATTGCCGGTCGCACGTACACGGCGCAGGCCGCCGCCGATGGGCGTTGGCTCGTCATGCTCGACGCACAGCCCGTCGCCACCGGTCTGACACTCGAGGTATCCACCCCGAAGCGCACACTGCGCTTCAGCGACGTAGCCGTGGGCGACGTTTGGCTCTGCTCCGGGCAGTCGAACATGGCCTACCCCACGGACAGCGTCGTGCCGGCCGAGCGCGCCGTATTGCGCGCCTTCGCGAAGACCCTTCCCGCCGTGCGTCTCTTCCTCATGCAGCCCTCGCGGATCCCCTTTGCCGAGGAATGGGAGGCGCCGATGCTCGACAGCCTCAACCGCTTGGAATATTTTTTGCCCGCGCGCTGGGAGCAGTGCAACGAGTCCACGGTTGGCTATTTTTCAGCCATAGCGATGGCTTTCGCTAAGCGGATTCAGGAGACGGAGAACGTTCCTATTGGTCTCATCCTCAATGCTATCGATGGCTCACCGCTCGAGGCTTGGATCGATCGCGAGACCTTAGAAGCCGACGGCCCGGAGATGCTCAGCGACTTCGCGTCGAACGTGCTCATTCATCCTTGGGTGCGCAGCCGCACCGCGTTCAACCTACGGCGTGCGACATCGAATCGACAACGCCACCCGTACGCGCCCACGTACCTCTTTGAGACCGGCGTTTGGCCCCTTGCGCAGCTTCCCGTCCGCGGCGTGTTGTGGTATCAAGGCGAGTCGAACGCGCACGATGCGGCGGGTTACGCGCGCTTCTTCCCGTTACTCGTCAGCAGTTGGCGGCGTTACTTCAGCGACGCCATATTACCGTTCTATTTTGTCCAAATTTCTACTACCGACAAGCCCGATTGGGGTCGTTTTCGCGACATGCAGCGCCGACTGCCCGATCGCGTCCCCGCCTGTTACATGGCCATCAGCAGCGACCGTGGCGATTCGATCGACATCCATTTCCCGCATAAGATCGACGTCGGGGAACGGCTAGCGCGACAGGCCCTTTATCACAGCTACGGTCACACGGACGTGATCGCCGACGGTCCGATCGTTGAACGTGCCGTGCAACACGATGGCCGAGTGACGATTTACTTCCGATCGGCCGCGGGCCTCATCACGTCTGACCGTCAGCCAGTTCGCACGGTCGAGTTGGCCGATGCTGAAGGCCCGTTTTACCCCGCTACGGCCGAGATTATCGAGGACAGGCTGAGCGCTTACTCGCCACACGTCCCCCATCCGCATCGCGTGCGTTACGGTTGGGCGTCATTCAATCGGGCCAACCTGACGAACGGCGCAGGGCTGCCCGCTTCGACCTTTTCCGTCGATGTCGAACAGGAGGGCAAGCCATGAAGAAAGCGCAAAAAGGTGCGGTGCCGCGTTCGGAACGCAAGCCGCGCATGCATCGCGTATCATTTTTGATGAACGAAGAAGAATATCGGGCTGTCACGCATCATTTAGCAAGATACAAGATCAAAAACCGTTCGAATTGGCTTCGTATGACGATTCTCACCCACGTTTTTCGCGTTATGGGCGAGGACCATCCGACACTCTTCAACGAAAACGAAATGCGCCGATGACCGTACAGCCTTTTAATGACGAATACTTCATGCGCCGTGCCCTCGACGAGGCGCGTCAGGCCGCCGCAGAGGGCGAAGTGCCCGTCGGAGCGGTCGTAGTTTGCGGCGATCGCGTCATCGCCCGTGCCCACAACCAAACGGAGCGCCTCAACGACCCCACGGCACATGCCGAGATGCTGGCGATCACCGCCGCCACCGGGGCTATGGGTGCGAAATATTTGCCCAAATGTCGTCTCTACGTTACCGTCGAGCCCTGCGTCATGTGTGCTGGTGCCATCGGTTGGGCACAATTAGGCGCGGTCGTCTACGGTGCGCCAGACGTCAAACGCGGCTTCACCGTTTACGCTCCGCAGGCGTTCCATCCGCGGACGGAGGTGCGCGGCGGCGTGATGGAGGCGGAATGCGCTGCCGAGATGACAGCTTTCTTCCGTGCTAAGCGGTGAGGTGTTATAGTGTGCTTGCGGGGGTGTACCGATGTGGCCGTCCAGAGCAAATAAAAAGAGGGTGGGACGTCGTGGTCTTACCCTCTTCTCATTGTGTGTTACCGGACCCGCTGTTCGGCTGGGATCCGCACTGAATGCGGCATACGTTTGGCGTATCCTATGCGCAGTAAGATCGTCGGATACTCACCCGGGAGACCGAGCGTGTCGGCAACTCATGGGTGAGTTCCGGAAGCTCGTTCGGCGGGTTGAGGTAGGCATGGGAGAGGCCCATCGCCGTCGATGTGAGCAAGAGGCGCTCCAGCGTCCGACCCAGTGCTACCCATTGCTCTACAGTGTTGTCGCGGGTGGTGAGCAGGATCAAGTGGGAGGCTGAAGCGATCTTTTTGCGGTCGGCGCGGTTCTGCGATCGCTCGTTGAGTGTACCGGCAATCACGTTTTCGGAGATGAAGCGCGGCAGATTAGGGGCGCCGAAGACGTCGTAACTCAGTCCGTCGTGCTGAGCGTCGCGGTGCTTTTTGTTGTAACGCATCCAGCTGCGGAGTTCGGCTTTGAATGCGTCGTCCTGCATTTGCAGGCTGTTGCCGCGGTAAATCAGTTCGGCGATAGCGTTAAAAGCGGGCGTGCCACGCTCGTAGAAATGGACGTGGACCGAGGGCGCGACTTCGACGGCCCGCAGTTGGTCGATGTCTGCCGCAGGGATCGTTCGCCCGTCGTACACCCGGCGATTAGTCTGACGGAGGGCGATTTGCGCGAAGAGCGGCGACGACGTTACGTCGGCGTGGTGATCAAGCCGGATGCAGATCGTACCGTCTTCCACAACTGTCACCGTCGGGCAGTAGCCCTTATGCGAGGCCGCTATGCAGAGGTTTTCCACCGCGCAACCGAGGCTGACGAACAACTCCCGATTGTCCGGATCGACTACGGGCAATGCCCGACTGTAGTCGGGGCAGATGTCGATCTCCGTCTTGCCGATTCGGAACAGCCACGGCTGTGTGTTATGCCCCGACGGGGCTTTGACGGCCTGCTCGATCAGGAACAGGAGGTCTGGGTTTTGTGTGAACAAGTCATTCATTGCAGTCTAAAGTCAATAGGTGAAATCGAGTAAGCCATTTCATTTTCCGTTTTTCACTCCCTTGAGGTAGTGGTCCAACGCCTTGACGTATTGATGGAGGGCTTCCGTGCCCTCTGGCGTGATACGGCAGGTGGTACGTGGAATTTTTCCCCTGAAACCTTTCTCTATAGCGATATAACCCGCTTGAGAGAGCTTCTCCAACTGCACACTCAGGTTGCCGGCCGTCGCGCCCGTCTCCTTGCGCAGGTAGGTGAAGTCGGCACTTTCTACGCCGATCAGGATGGACATCACGCCCAGCCGAAGTTCGCTGTGGAGCAGCGGATTCAGTCCGGGGAGCATGCCTTCTTTGCGCGACGGTTCAAGATGTGTCCGGGGATGATATCCATCGCCACGAAAGCCAAGGCGAAGGTCAGCAGGTGCAAGTCTATGTCCGTGAGATGGAGGAGCGCGAAGCTGAGCAACAGCGCGACGATGCCGCCGATGGTGAGCGGCCGGAAGCGCGTGACTAACCCCGTGATGACGCTGCCCTGACCCATCATCAGCGTGATGAGGAACAGGATCGTCGTCCGCATTGCACCGAGGAACGAGAGGCAAGAGACGATGAAGCCGCTCCAGCCCATGACGATCCAGATGTACGACACCACTTTGTCGACATACGTGCGGACCTCCGGCGGCCGGCGTTTCTGAAATAGCTGCCACGGCAGCCCGATGGCGGGGATTAGGAACCAGAGGTACTGCATCCGAGGGTCGTTCGTGAACTTCAAGCCGGCCCAGACCGCCAGCGTGGCCAGTATCGTGGCGTAGCCCCACACGAGCATCGGCGTACCCGCGCCACGCTCCATCTTGCGCTGCGTGTTGCGGATCATCTCCGCGATCAGCGCCATACTTTCTTCTTCATTCGGCGGGACGTCCCGCAGGATCTTCTTCTCTTCTTTCATTGTCATGATTCGTTATTTCGATTCTTATCTGTTTGGATGATTTACCGGCTACCGGCTGAGCCTATTGGGGGCGCCCCTGACTTCCTTTTCTTGTCTTGACACAAGAAAAGGAAGCAGAAGAAAGTCAAGGCGCCAAGGGGCGCCAGCCATCCTTGCCTGTTACAGGCATGTATTCCCGATCATTTTTTCCTTTTCACTTCTCATTCTTCACCCGATCCATCCGCCGGGTGTCGTCGGACGAGGCACGCTCCACGGTGCGCGACTTGACGGACTTGCCGGAACGCAGCACGTAATGCAACCCGACCGTGACGCGTCGCCCGGCTGATCCGCCGGAGACGGACGTGCGCTCGTCGAAGCGCTCGGTGTGCGAGAAGTACGTCACGCCGCGGTCGAAGATGTTGCTTACGCCAAGGGTGACGGTCAGCCGACGGTCGGCGAACTGCTTCTTGAGCGCGACGTCGAACGTGTGGCGTGGCTCGATGCCGGAGTTGGCCGAATAGAGCCGACTCGACGCATTGTAGACCAGCTCCGCGTACGCGTCGCGGGGGAGGGTGACGCCGAGCGTGAGGCGAGCAAAGCCGAGCCAGTGCGTCGCCCACGGATCGGAGGAGGCGGCGCGCAGATCTTGCCGCACGCCGACGAGGTTGGCGTTGAGTTCCCACCCGAGGACGGGTCGGAGGGGTGCGCTCAGGGCGACGAACCAGTGGTTCTCGCGGTCGTGATTCTCGGGCCGCACGATACGCACCTCGGGCGCCGAAGCGTCGGTGTGCGCCTCCTCGCGGATGAGGTCGCGGTGGAGGTTGCCGCCGACGGTCAGCGTGTAGCGGTAGTGCCAGACGGCCGTCAGGCTGAGGCGCCGGATGTAGGTCGGGCGGAGCGCCGAGTTGCCCTCGATGTAGGCGAAGTCCGACGAGCGGACGCGTCGCGGGTTGAGGTAGCGGAAGTTGGGCCGCTCCACGTTGCGGGCGTACTGCGCGACGAGCATGAAGAGGCGCATCGGGTCGAAGGCGTACGTCGCGGTGGCATTCTCGAAGAGGTCGGCGTAGGCGCGGCGTACACCCTCGCGACTGGCCGTGCGTGTCCACTCCGCGCGCAGTCCGGCGGTGAGGCTGAGGCGACCGAGCTCGAGGGCGAGCGAGGCGTAGCCGGCCGCGATCTGCTCGGTGTAATCGTTGAGGAAACCCGGGTCGGAGGTTGTGCCCTCGCGCCGGACAGAGTCGCGCATGCGGTTGCGGGTGTACTTTGCGCCGGCGGAGAGCCGCATGCCCGACCGGAAGACGCGCACGGCGGAGGCGTCGATGACCAGCACACGGTAGCGCGAGGCCGTGATGTCGCGGTTCATCCAGCCCGCTGTCGAATGCTCGTCCGTCTCGCCGCCGAGGCTGCGGTCGGTGTAGTCGGCCACGAGCTTGAGCCGCGAGCCGATCGTGTCCGTGCGGTGTGTCACGTTCACGGCTGCCGCCGCTAAGCGGTCCGTCTCCTCGCGGTCGTAGTGACCCGAGATAGACCGCAGCTGGCCGTGTTGACTGATCCGGGTCTCCACCTCCGACGGCTCCGTTTCTCGTCCGCGCGACAGCTCCGCTTCGGCGCCGATGGACGTCCGCGGGTTGGCGTCGAAGATCGCCCCCACGCGCCCCGTGACGTTGCGTCGCCGGCCGTCCGTCACCGACTGGGACGCGAACGAGCCGGCTTCGCGGTTCACATAAAAACGCTCGGCCGATAGCTGCCCTATACCTTTATATAGATGGTCGCCCGCGGCGGAGGCGTGCCACGTCCAGCGGCCGGCGTGCGCCCGGACGGAAGCCGAGGGCCGGACG
>CALHPT010000002.1 GCA_938036405.1 uncultured Tannerella sp. | reverse complement strand
CAGAATTTTCAACTTTGAAAATTCTGCAAGCACCGAAGAGGGTATTTCGTTGTAAATCCGAATAAAGAATTGGGCAAAGAGTTCCCGGCCTGCGATGCCGATCATGGGTAAGTATTTTTGGTATGTAAGATGAGTTACAGCGACTCCTGTTTTCTGCTGCCTGTCTGACCCAGCAATCACTTTGCGATTTCCCGCTTCTGCATATGGCGGATTGATATAGATGACCAGCTTGCGTCGGCGTTCGGGGGAGTTAATGATCTCGCGGAGGCCGTCGGGGAGGAGGTCGAAGGAGTCGTTGAGGAAGTCGAAGCGGAAGACGTGGCTGTCGAGCAGGTTGGCACCGTTGGCGATGCGGTCGTGCATGACGTCGACGTCGCTCTGGTCGAGCGTGGAGGCCCAAATGCGGTACTTGTTCGTCAGCCCGGCGAGCAGGTTGCCCGTGCCCGCGCAGCAGTCCCAGATGTCGTACTCGTCCTGCCAATCTTCACCTAACTCGTCGGAGAGGTACTGCTGCGAGAGCTCTACCCACTGGCGCGGCGTGAAGTAGGAGCCTTTGCGTTCGCGCACGTCTTGCGGCACAAGTAGGTCGCGCCGCGCCACGATGTACTCCCAATATTCCTCACGAGGCGGACGCTCGTAGCGATTCCAAAACTCAGTGTGCGCGAGGCCGTCATCCTTAAAGTCGGCTCGCTTGGCGTTAAGAAAGCCCATGCCGTCGATCTTCCGATCCAGCTCGTAAAACGTCTCTCGCAGCAGGACGTAGAGCTTCTCTCGGAGCGTGATGTTTTGTCGAGAGAGGAGGTCGGCTAAGTAGAAGTCAGCGTCGATGATGCCGGCCTTCTTCGTCTTTTCCCAATCGATAGCGATGGACGGTCGGACGGCCTCGCGCCACTTGGCGTATACGGCCGTGAAGTTGGTCTTGTTGATGGGCAGCTTCCAGAGGTTGGCTTTGTCGATGATGAAGTTTCGGCGGATGAATTGCCGTAGCTCTTCGCTGTCGGTGTCGAGGCGGAAGCGGAGCGTGTCCTTTTCGAGCGTCCGGCGGACAGTCTCCATGAGTTGCCGAAACTCGCGTGTATCGTGGTCGGAGGGCTTGACGTTCCAGTTGAAGTCGTTCTGATAAAAGACGTCATGGATGTCGCTGTAGGGCAGGAAGGCAATCTTCTCGGCGTCGAAGGCGCCGAGGAAGGTGGGCGGCATGTGTCGGTCAAAGGTGCGTGCCTTGCCGATGGTGAGGATGAGCTGCACGAGCGACTCGTCAATGTCGTGCGATGTACCCTTCTTGGCTTCTGCCCAAAGCAGATACTCCCTGTCCTCGGGTGCCGGAGCGACGCCATGCAGCGGCAGTGCGGGTAGGGCTACGGCAAAGTCAATGTCGCCCAGGATGGGCGTGGCGTCGTAGGCGTCGAAATAATCCTGGCGGAGTCGGTTCTTAATCTCTTCTTCGCGAAGGGTGTTTTGATACTTCATAAAATGGGTGGGAGGGGGCGTTATTTTTTCAGGGGGACAAAAGTATCCAAATACGATCGCCTCAATCAGGCGGGCTGACGCAGTGGAGTGCCTGATAAGGGCGCTTGTGCAAAATCCAAGGCTTGAAAGCTGTGGTTTTATCGCTTGGCTGAAAATCGAAGCCCCGGCACACGCTGGCACCGGGGCTTTCTGGGTTCGATCAGTCATTCGAGGCCTTGTTTTTTTCAGGCATTGGCCACCAAGTATGCGGTGTAGGCGATGAAACAGAGGGAGAGCACGATGCCTTCCCAACGGGTGATGGTGCGCTGGCGGAAGAACTGCCCGAAGATGAAAAGGAGGATGGCCGATCCGATCATCACGCCGTAGTCTACGAGGGTGATGCCGGCCACGTGAAGGGGATGGATGGAGGCGGCGCAACCGAGGACGAAAAAGATGTTGAAGAGGTTCGACCCTACCACGTTGCCGATGGCCATCTGCGGGTTCTTCTTCCAGGCGGCCACGACGCTTGTGGCCAGCTCGGGCAGGGAGGTTCCACCGGCGACGAGCGTGAGGCCGATGGTCGACTCGCTCACTCCGAGGTTGCGCGCAATGGCTGACGAGCCGTCGACGAAGAGCTGTCCGCCGTAGATTAGCCCGGCCAGTCCGCCGACGATGTAAAGGGCCGAGCGCCAGACAGGCATGGATTTGATGCCCTCCTCGTCGGCGTCGTCCGTCTTGTTATGGGCGATGGCGAGGGTGTAGCCGAAGAAGATGGCGAAGAAGCTGAGGAGTATGAAGCCGTCGATGCGGCTGAGGACGTTCTCCGCGGCACCGTCGATCCATACATCGCTGGCTACGAAGAGGAGCACCGCGGAGGCAAGGATGCAGAGAGGTACCTCTTTGCTGATCGTGCTTCGGGGCACATGCAGCGGGACGATGGCGGCGGTGCAGCCCAGAATCAAGAGGACGTTGAAAATGTTCGAACCGACCACGTTGCCCATGGCCAGGTCGGGGCTTCCCTTGAGGGCAGAGAGTATGCTTACGGTCAACTCCGGGGCGGAAGTGCCGAAGGCTACGATCGTAAGGCCGATCACGAGGTTTGAGATGCGGAATCGCTTGGCGATGGCCGCGGCGCCGTCAGTCAGGGCGTTGGCGCCGACGAGAATCAGTACCAGTCCGATGACGACAAAAATGAGGGACATCCATACGGTGTTCATTGTCTTTCCATCCTTTCTTCTTCATTGTTTTCGAGCCGATCGATGGCGTCCCGGAGGGTGACCAGCTCGGCGCGGATCGTTTTTAATTTCTCTATGATTTGCATTTGGTTGATAGTTGTCTCCTTGTTGTCCTTGAGCTTGCGCCGTGCGCCGGCGATGGTCATGCCGCGCTCTTTGAGGAGGTAGTGGATGAGGCCTACAAGCTCGATGTCTTGTTCGGTGTAGTAGCGGGTGCCCTTGGGGGTCTTGCGTGGGGCGAGGTCGTTAAACTCTTTCTCCCAGTAGCGCAGGGTGGACTCGTTCAGGCCGAATCGCTCCGCTACTTCTCGGATGGAGAAGTAGAGCTTGAGGTTCTTGTTTTGTTTTAATCCCATGTATCGCGAGGAGGGGCATCAGTCGAGCACCTGGCCGTGGTTCTCGGACATCTGCAGCATCTGGTCGTACTCCTCGGGATTGAGATCCTGATAGTAGTACTTGGCGGGGTTGTCCGGTTTATCGTTGATGTGCACTTCGTAGTGCAGGTGTGGGCCGGTGGATTTACCGGTGCTACCCACCAAGCCGATCACTTCGCCACGGGTCACGGACTGTCCTTCGCGGACGAGGATCTTCTCCATGTGGCCGTAGAGCGTTTTGTAGCTGTAGCCATGATCGATGATGACACAGTTGCCGTAGCCCTGTTTCCATCCGGCCAGGATGACGCGGCCGTTACCCGTGGCGTAGATATCCGTGCCCATCGGGGCAGCGAAGTCCATGCCGGCATGGAAGCGGAGGGTGTGATAGATCGGGTCGATACGTGTGCCGTAGCCCGAGGCGGTGCGTTTGAGGTCTTTGTTCGATATGGGCTGGATGGCGGGAATGCAGCGCACACGCTCCTCGAGACTTTTACCGATGGAGATCAACTCCTCGAGCGAGTTGGATTCGACGTAGAGCTGCTTCTTGAGCATGTCGAGCTTTTGCGTGGTCTCGATCACCAGATCGGCGTTGGAGAGGCTGGAGAGGTAGGCGTATCGGTTGGTGCCGCCGAATCCCGGTTTGCGGACAGATTCAGGGATGGAGCGGGCTTGGAAGATGGCGCGATAGAGGTTCTCGTCGCGCTGCTGGATATCGTCCAAAACTTCCAGCGCATCGTTGAGTTGGAGGCTGAGCACCTCGTATTGAGTTTGCAGCAGCTTGTTCTCCTTTTGCAGGAGGGATTCCATCGGGGAGGAGAAGACGTTGGCGAAAAGAAAGAAGAGTGCAACTCCGATCAGTATGCCCAGACTGGCATGCTTGACGATGGCAAAAATGCGATCCTTGACGGTGGGATAGACGCGCTCGAAGCTGAGCGTTTCCGTGTTGTACTTATAGTATATCTTCTTCGACTTGAATAGTCCCATAATCAATTCGTCCCTTATGATTGAGGCGCAAATGTATGTTTTGACCTATGTTTGCGCCCCATTTGCAAGGTTTTAACAGGTTATTTACATATTCAAAGTATGCTGACAGCACAAGAAATTCGCGAGTCATTCTTGTCTTTTTTTGCATCGAAAAGACACCATATCGTTCCATCGGCTCCGATGGTTATCAAGGACGATCCCACGCTGATGTTTACCAACGCCGGGATGAACCAGTTCAAGGACATTATACTCGGTAACACCGCCATCAAATACCCTCGCGTGGCCGATTCACAGAAATGTTTGCGCGTCAGCGGTAAGCACAACGACCTCGAGGAGGTGGGCCACGACACGTATCACCACACCATGTTCGAGATGCTCGGCAACTGGTCGTTCGGCGATTATTTCAAGGAAGAAATCATCGGCTGGGCGTGGGAATACTTGGTCGACACGCTCCACCTCGATCCGGCACGGCTCTACGCCACCATCTTCGAGGGTAGCCCGTCCGAGGGCCTTGAGCGCGACAGTGAGGCGGCCGGCTATTGGGCCAAATACCTGCCCGCCGACCATATCCTCGAGGGCAACAAACACGATAACTTTTGGGAGATGGGCGACACGGGTCCCTGCGGACCCTGCTCGGAGATCCACATCGACCTCCGCCACGACGCCGAGCGCGCGGCTGTGCCCGGGGCATCGCTCGTGAACAAAGACAATCCGCTCGTGATCGAGATCTGGAACCTCGTCTTCATGCAATACAATAGGAAAGCCGATGGCTCCTTGGATCCGCTGCCGAACCGCGTCATCGATACGGGCATGGGCTTTGAGCGACTCTGTATGGCGCTGCAAGGCAAGACGTCGAACTACGATACGGACGTCTTCCAGCCGCTCATCCAGGCCATCGCCCATATGACGGGCACGACCTACGGCGCCGATCGGCAGAAGGACGTGGCGATGCGCGTCGTGGCCGACCATATCCGCACCATTGCCTTCTCCATCACCGACGGACAGCTGCCCTCGAACGCCAAGGCGGGCTATGTGATCCGCCGCATCCTGCGCCGCGCCGTGCGTTACGCCTACACCTTCCTCGACTGCAAAGAGGCCTTCATGTATCGCCTTCTCCCGACGCTCATCGCCACCATGGGCACGGCTTATCCGGAACTGGTGGCCCAGCAGGAGCTGATCGAAAAGGTGATGAAGGAAGAGGAAGAGGCCTTCCTCCGTACGCTCGAGACGGGCATCCGCTTGCTCGAGAAAAAGATCGAAGAGCTGAACGCCGCGGGCAGCAAAACACTGGCCGGAACGGACGCCTTCGCGCTCTACGACACGTACGGCTTCCCGCTCGACCTCACCGAACTGATCCTCCGCGAGCACGGCATGGACGCTGACCTCAAGGGCTTCGACGCCGAGATGCAGAAGCAAAAGGAACGCGCGCGTAACGCCGCCGCCATCGAGGCCGACGACTGGGTGACGCTGCGCGAGGGCGAGACGGCCTTCGTGGGTTACGACATGATGGAGTGCGACGTGGAGATACTCCGCTACCGCCGCATCAAACAGAAAAACAAGACGCTCTATCAAATCGTACTCGATAAGACGCCCTTCTACGCTGAGATGGGTGGACAGGTGGGCGACAGCGGAGTGCTCATTGCCCCGGACGGCGAGCGGACGGAGATCATCGACACGAAGCGCGAAAACAACCTGCCCGTGCACCTCACCACGAAGCTCCCGAATGACCTCACCGCCTCCTTCACGGCCCGCATCGACATGGAGCGTCGCATCCGCTGCGAATGCAACCACACGGCTACCCACCTGCTCCACGAGGCGCTCCGCGAGACGCTCGGCACACACGTCGAGCAGAAAGGATCGTACGTCGGGCCCGATTCGCTCCGCTTCGACTTCTCCCACTTCGGCAAGATGACCGACGAGGAGATCCGCCGCGTGGAGCAGATCGTCAACCGCCGCATCCGCCAGAACATGCCCCTCGACGAGCATCGCAACATGCCCATCGCCGAGGCCAAAGCCCTGGGCGCGATGGCCCTCTTCGGCGAGAAGTACGGCGAGGAAGTGCGCGTCGTGCGCTACGGCACCTCCGTCGAGCTTTGCGGCGGCACCCACATCCCCGCCACCGGCATGATCGGCTCCATGTACATCACCAGCGAAAGCTCCATCGCCGCCGGCGTGCGCCGCATCGAGGCCGTCACGGCCGACGCCGCCGAGCGACTTTTCTATTTTACGCAAGACGCCGTGCGCGAGGTGCGCGCCCTGTTCAATAACGTGCCCAACCTCGTGCCTACCATCCGCAAATCGATCGAAGAGAACAGCGAGCTGAAGCGGCAAGTCGGCGAGTATGTCAAGGAGAAAGCCGCCATGATGAAGAAGGAATTGCTGTCCCAAGCCATCGATCGTCGTGGCACCAAGCTGATTCTCGTCAACGGTGAGGGCGACCTCGAACTCAGCAAGTCGATCGCCATGCAGATCAAGGACGAGACGCCGAGCGACGAGCGCGTCTGCTTCGTGGCCGGCATCCGCGACCATGATCGTTGCGGCCTGATCGTCCTGCTCAGCCAGCCCCTCGTCAGCGAAGGCCTCGACGCCGCGAAACTGGTCAAGAAGGGCTCCTCGTTCATCCGCGGCGGCGGTGGCGGACAGCCCCACTTCGCCATGGCTGGAGGCAAGAACCCCGACGGCTTGAGCGCCGCCATCGACGCCATCTTGGAGGAGGCCGGACTGAAATAGAGTCGTCCGCCCCGCCCCGCCAAGAGCTTTGCACGCTTGTAAAAT
>CALHPT010000001.1 GCA_938036405.1 uncultured Tannerella sp. | reverse complement strand
CAGGAATGCTGCAAATGCCTCGGAAAACTTTTTGGTGTTTGCAGGAATGCTGCAAATGCCTCGGAAAACTTTTTGGTGTTTGCAGGAATGCTGCAAATGCCTCGGAAAACTTTTTGGTGTTTGCAGGAATGCTGCAAGTGCCTTGAAAAACTTTTTGGTGTTTGCAGGAATGCTGCAAACGTTTTCGGAAGCCTAACGAGAGGCTTTACACCACCGTCAGCAGCGCGTAGGAATACGAGAAGCGGGCACTCTCGGGCACCATCAGCAGGATGCGTTGCCCGGGCCGCAGTCGCCCCGTCTGGCGCAGCCCGTCGAGCATAGCGAAGGCCGAGACGGAGGCCACGTTGCCGATCTCGGGCAGGTTGACGTACCAGCGTTCGGCGGGGATGTCGTACCCCATACGCTCCAGCTCGGCCTCGATCTTCTTCTTGAAATACATCGACGAGAGGTGCGGCAGGAACCAGTCGACCGACGAGAGATCGAAGGCGCGCTTTTTCATTACCCGGCGGAGGAAGTCGCCGCCCAGCGTGATGATGTTGCGCTCCAGGATGCGCGTGTCCTGCTTCAGGGCGAAGAGCGATCGCGACAGCCATTCGGCCTCGGGATGTTGCGCCCAACCGACGAGCTGCCCCTCGGCGTCCTTCTCCCCACCGGCATACATGCACGTCTCCACCCGATCGGCGTACGACGTGCCCTCGATCCATTCGATGCGGAAGGCCAGCCGACCGTCCGTCGGCGGTTCGTGCCCGAGCAACAGCGCCGCGCTGCCGTCCGACAGCATCCAGCGCAGGAACTCCTTCTCGAAGGCCAAGATCGGCTTCTCCATCAGCTGGTCGATCAGCTCCGCCTCCCGCTCGAAATAACGCGCCTGCATCCAGGCCGAGAGTCGCTCCGAAGCTACGCAGACGGCCCGCTGGGCGTCGCCCGTGCGCATCGAGAGCCAGGCGTACTTCAGCGCGTGCATGCCCGTGCAGCACGATCCGGCGAAGGAGACCACCTCCGCGCCGCCATCGCCACCGAGTGCGCCGTGCACCATCACGCCGTGCGAGGGCATGAGCTGTTCGGGCGAGGCGGTACCGCAGGCCAGCAGGTCGATGTCCGAGGGTGTCATCGTGGCCTCCGCAAGCAGTCGGCGCACGGCCAGCGCGGCCATCTCGACGTTCGTGTGCGTCACGTGGCCGCTCTTGTCTAATGCGTAATAGCGGCTGCGGATGCCATTCTTCTCTAAAACCAATCGCTTGGCGATGGACGATTTCGGATTAACGAGTCCGATATAATCCTCCATCTCTTCGTTGCGCACCGGAGCGTTGGGGAAGAAGGTGGAGAGGTGGGTGATATAGATGTATTCCATTGTTGGGGATGTTTAGGTGTTTATCTGTTTAGGTGTTTGTTCGTTTATCTGTTTAGGTGTTTGTTCGTTTATCTGTTTAGGTGTTTAGGTGTTATCATCGACTCAACAAGTGAACAACCCAACGTCTCAACAAACAAACAACTCATCAACTCAACATCAAACATGCTTCTCTTTGCGCGCGCTTTAACGCGGCGCGACGCAGTGGGTAGGTGAGTCCATAAAACAGTAGGCCGAAGGGGGAGACGGCGTATAACACGAAGAAGAGGTAGGCCTTGAAGAGCCGCAGCCGTCCCTGCCGACGCGGATCGCCCGCGCCGCCCCGATGCCGTACGAAGTGGGCCCAACGGCCCCACATGCGGTAGCCGTTGCACTCAATAAAGTAGAGCTGGGGAATGAAGGTGACGGCGCCCTCACGCATGAGTCGCTCTTGAAGCTGCTCCCACTGCCCGTCGTAGAGCGTGCGGAGGATGATGAGGCCGAAGCGATCGGCGTCGGCCACGTCGCGCTGTGAGACGCCGGCGGCAGGCAAGAGGCGAGTGGCCTCCTTGCGTCCGTAGAACAGCCAGCGAATGATGGTCAGCACGCTGACGAGGTTCGGCGCACGGTCGTGTAGCTCGATGAAGCCGACGTAACGGGCGCCGATCTCACGCAGGTAACGGCGCGTTTCGTGTTGCGTCATGACCCACATGTTGCGGCAACCGTTGACGAAGACGACGGGTCGGCCGTGGAGGTAGGCGCGCACCTCGGGCGACTGGAAGAAGGCGTGCAGCGGCGTGGAGAGCGAGAGGTACCAGCTCTGACCGACCACGATGACGAGGTCGGCCTCGGCCACCTCACCGCTCAGATCCACCGGCTC
Source organism: uncultured Tannerella sp. (assembly GCA_938036405.1). Taxonomy (GTDB): domain Bacteria; phylum Bacteroidota; class Bacteroidia; order Bacteroidales; family Tannerellaceae; genus Tannerella. The sequence goes on along the minus strand of CALHPT010000001.1, from coordinate 1,662 downwards.
GATGGCGCAGGCGATGCCAAGGCGCGATTCGGGAAAGACTTGAAAGAAGGCCTCCGACGACCACGGAAAGGGGTAGGCCGTCACGGGGTGGATCTCCCGCTTGACGACCCGACAGCCGGCCGCTTCCAGCGGCGCACAGAGGCTCCGGGCGATGGCGAGTGCCTGCCCGGTCTGGGTGTAATAAAAGACTGCGACGGTGAGTGTGCGTGCCATTCTGTGTGGGTCTCCGTCGGTCAGCTGGCTTTGATGTTGCGGACTACGTCGCGGCCGAACGACTTGTTGGCCAACGCGCGATTGCGGGGGCGGAAGGTGCCGTCCTCCATCTCGCGCATGACGACTTGCGTGAAGAGGCGGAACATCTTCTGCTCCTGACTCTCGTCGTGATAGAACGTGTCCCAGGCGTATTCGTAAAGCTCTTGGAGCCGTTCGGCGGACATCTGTTTGGGGTGGAAGACCACCTGCCCGGCGTTGTAGTGATCCCAATCGAAGTCGAAGATGCGCCCCTGACGGAGGTAGTCGTCGTAGCCCTTGGTGTGGGGGAAGGGCGTCATGACGGTGAACTCGGCCAGGTCGAGGTCGATCTCGAGGAGGAAGTCGATGAGGCGCTTGATGTCGTCTTCGGACTGGTTGTCGAGGCCCAGCAGGATGGTGCCTTCGACGCCGATGCCGTGGTCGTGGTAACGCTTGACGCGCTCGCGGATGTAGTTCGAGGTGTCGTAGACGGCCTGATAGACGTACCAGGCGCCGGCCTGTGCGGCCAGGTCGAGCACCTTCGGATCGTCCTCGATAGTGTGGCTGATCCATTTCTTTTTGAAGGGGATCATCTCGCGAAAGAGATCCATCTCCCACTGCTTGTTTTGGGCCAGTGAGTTGTCGACGATGAAGAGGCGGTTGTTGTCGATCGAGGCGAGGTCTTCGATCACCTTATCCATCGGCCGGGGGCGGAAGATGCGCCCGCCGAGGTAGGTCACGGCGCAGGGATAGCAGCTGAAGCGGCAGCCGCGCGAGGCGTGAAAGAGGTCGACCATCTGTACGCCCTTATGGTTGTAGAGGTGGCGCTTGTAGAGGTCACGGCGGGCGGGGCCGACGTCCTCGATGGCCGGCTGGCGGGTCATGTAGTTGTAGACGCGCTTTAGTGCGCCGCGGCGGAAATCGTCGATGACCTCCTGCATGCGCCCCTCGGATTCGCCGAGGAAGACGGCGTCGGCATGCTCCATCGTCTCTTCGGCGTGAAGCATGGTGGAGATGCCCCCGAAGAGCACCTTTTTGCCGCGTCGGCGGTATTCGTCGGCGATGGCCCAGCCGCGTTTGACCTGCGTGCTGAGCATCATGGATATGGCTACGAGGTCGCACTCCTCGTCGTAGTCGAGCGCTTCGACATTCTCGTCCGTGAACGACACGTCGACGTCCTCGGGCAAGGTGGCCGCAAACACGACCGGCCCGTGTGGGGGCAGGTTGAACGTGGTTTGGCCCTTTAGTTTCTTCCATTTCGGATAGATCAATTTCAGCTTCATCTCTGACTGTATATCTTATGTATTTACCTCAAAAGCCCGCAAATGTAACCGTCTGGAGGCGTCTACGAACGGCCCCTGCGGGGGCAGCGAAATTTGGCCGGGTACATGTTGGGGAAATCCCAACGTGTACCCGGCTTTAGTTTTTAGC